>JACUUL010000039.1 GCA_014859345.1 Thermoleophilia bacterium | reverse complement strand
GCCAAGTGGAAGAACAACCCTGTTTTTATTTACCGTAGTTCAGAGCTTCCCTAAAAACATCCTTTTCGGTCCATCCCGTGCCTCCTCCATGACTAACTCTGGCCAGGTTCCGCTAAAGTCGTCGGTTCTCCTGCCGATACTCGGCCTACTTGACCCCGCGCAAAGGGACTCGAATCGGAAATGGAGGAGGTATCAAACTTGGGATATTGCGATGCCTGCCAGTCGGCGGGTTCCGTCAACAGGTACGGATTCTGTGAAATTTGCGGAGCCGCTCATTCCAGTGAATCCGGGTATGCGGCATCGGTGCTGGCTGCGCCAACTGACCCTGAGGGCTTCCGCTAAATCGGATCGTTTCCCTCTTTTGAAGACGAGGGATTACAGGATGGACAGAAACCTGTCCATCTCCCACGGCGTGAGCTGAACACGGTATTCGTTCCACTCCTTCTTCTTCAGCTCTATCAGGCGTTCAAATATATGGTCGCCCAGGGCGCTCCTCAGCATCTCGCTCTTCTCGGCCATGCGGACGGCCTCGCCCAGACTCTCCGGCAGCATCTCGATGCCCATCTCCTCTCGCTCGGCGTCGGACAGGTCATAGAGGTTCATCTCCATGGGATCGTCCACCTTGTAACCCTTCTCGATGCCGTCCAGCCCGGCATGCAGCATTACCGCGAAGGTCAGATACGGATTGCAGGCCGGGTCGGGACTGCGGAACTCACACCGGGTGGCCTTCTCCCTGCCCGGATGGTACATGGGCACGCGGATCAAAGCCGAGCGGTTGCGCCTGGACCAGGCCTTGTAGACCGGCGCCTCGTATCCCGGAACCAGCCGCTTGTAGGAGTTGACCCACTGGGCGAAGACGATGCTGATCTCGCTGGCGTGCTTGAGCAGGCCGGCGATATAACCCTTGGCGGTGTCGCTTAGAAAGAATTTGTCGTTGCTGTCGAAAAAAGCGTTCTCCTCCCCCCTGAAAAGCGATTGATGGGTGTGCATGCCGCTGCCATTCTCTCCGTAGAGCGGTTTTGGCATGAATGTCGCATAAACGCCGTACTGATCGGCAATCTCTTTGACCACAAGGCGATAGGTCATGGCGTCGTCGGCGATCTTGAGGGCGTCGCCGAAACGGATGTCGATCTCGTGCTGGCTGGGTCCAACCTCGTGATGGCTGTACTCCACCTTGATTCCCATCTGTTCCAGGGCCATCACCGTGTCTCGCCTGAGATCGCTGGCCACGTCCAGGGGCGTCAGGTCGAAATAACCGCCCTTGTCAAGGATCTCGGTGCCTCCGGAATTCTTGAAATAGAAGTACTCGAGCTCAGGGCCCACGTAGAAGTGATCAAAGTCCATGTCCTCGGCGCGTTTGAGCGCCCGCCTGAGTTGATGGCGGGGGTCGCCAACGTAGGGATCGCCGTCCGGCGTGAGCACATCGCAGATCATGCGCGCCACTTTCTGTTCCTGGGGGCGCCAGGGCAGGATCTGGAAAGTCGAGGGATCCGGCATGGCGATCATGTCGCTCTCTTCGATATCCTGATAGCCGGTGATTGATGAGCCGTCAAAGCCCATTCCGTTGTTGAGAGCCGTTTCGATCTCTGAAGCGGTGACCGCAAAACTTTTCAGCTGGCCGACAATGTCGGTAAACCAGAGCCGGATGAACCTGACATTTTCATCACGCACGATTTTAATGATTTGATCCTTGTCCATTTCTTTCTGATTCCTCCTCGCAGGAATTGACAAAAGCTTGTCTGCTGGTCCCGAGGCCAGGGCGGCCCGCCATAAGGCTCCGAACAAGGCCCATTGTATTAAAAGTGATAGATGCTGTTTATTAGCCGTCTGGACATAATCGCATGCTCATCTTTATACCTGCGTACAAAAACGCGATTCATGGTCCCAGGATTACCGGACATTTCCGAATCATACACGTTTTGCCTGTCATTTTTTCCGGCCGGGAAAGGCGGCTCATCGGACTGGCGTGACCATGTCCTCGTGTCTCCAAGCGGATATGGAAATCAATGTCTGCCTGGAAACAGCTTCTTGGCCGCCGCCTGTAAGCGTTTCTTGACCGCCGGACAAATGCCTCAAGCCTCCGCGGGCTTGACCTTCCCTCTTTCCGCGGGAAGCGCCTCACCCAGCCGGTCGGCCACGGTGGCGCCGGGGGTGCCATCGTCCGGTCCCAGGATGTGCTCGGGATAGCCCCACATGCCATGCTCGGCGAAATCGGACCCCGTGAGCTCCTGCTCGGGCGACAGCCGGATACCCAGCGTGAACTTGAGGCCGTAGAAGACCAGCGCCGAGGCTATCAGCACGAAGGCGAACACGGCAGCGATGCCGAGGGCCTGCACGCCCAGCTGGTGGAAGCCGCCGCCGTAGAACAGCCCGGGCCTGCCGATCTCCAGGCTCTCGACCAGGCGGGGAGACGCAAACAGTCCCGCGGAGAGCGTCCCCCAGACGCCGGCGACTCCGTGGCAGGAGAGGGCGCCGATCGGATCGTCGATCGTGATACGGTCGATGAGCAGCACCATCATCACCATCACGGCGCCGGCCACGCCGCCGATGACCGCCGCCGCCCAAGGCTCGACAAAGGCGCAGGGAGCCGTGATGGCAACCAGAGCGGCGATGGCGCCGTTGCCGGTCATGCCGATGTCGGGCTTACCCATGACAATCCAGGCTGTCACCATGGCTGCCAGCACGCCAGCGGCTGCCGACAGGTTGGTGGCCAGGGCCACATCGGCGAAGCTTAGGTCCATGGCCCCCAGGGTGCTGCCCGGGTTAAAGCCGAACCATCCCAGCCAGAGGATGATGATTCCCAAAAATGCCCATGGCATGCTGTGCCCGGGAATCGGCTTGATAGAGCCGTCCTTGCCATACTTGCCGATGCGGGGCCCCAGGGCCAAAGCTCCCACCAGCGCCGCCGTTGCGCCCGTCAGGTGAACCACGGTGGATCCGGCGAAATCCTGCTTGCCCAGTTCGGCCAGCCAGCCGCCGCCCCAGATCCAGTGGGCCACAACGGGATAGATAAAACCGACGAAGGCCACTGCGAAGACGAAGTAGACCACCATCCTGGTGCGCTCCAGCAGGGCGCCCCAGACAATGGCCAGGGACACCGCCGCGAACGCGAACTGAAACAGGAACTTGGTGGATATGGGAATGGCGCTCCACGACAGCGAGGCGAAGGTGGTATCGACAGCCTCCGGCGCCGCGCTCATGAACCAGCCGGATGCGCCCGCAAAGCCGGAGCCGGCGCCGAAAGCAATGGCAAAGCCAACCGCCCAGAACACGATTGCGGAAATGGCCAGGTTCACCAGGATCTTCCAGGCGATGTGCCCGGCGTTCTTCGTGCGGGTAAAACCCATCTCCAGGGCGGCAAAACCGGCCTGCATGAAGAAGACCAGGAAGGCAGCCAGCATCACCCACACCGTGTCCACGGCGATGGCCTCGGCGCTTGCATCTGCCGCCTGCGCCAGGGCCGCGGCCGGAAACAGCAGCGCCGCCGCCAGGCCGGCGCCGGCCATCCCGGCTACATATTTGATGTATCTCGCACCTGATTTCATTTTTTCCTCCTTGACAGCCGGCGGTCAGAGAACCGCCGCGCCGGTCTCGCGGGTTCTTATCCTCATAACCTGCTCGACCGGAGAAACAAATATCTTGCCATCCCCGATCTCGCCTGTACGGGCGGCATCAGCAATGGCCTGAACCACCCGTTCCACATAATCGTCCTCGACCACGGCCTCCACCTTGATCTTTGGTCTCAGGTGAATGGTCACGCGGGCGCCGCGGTATGTTTCCGTGTATCCCTTCTGACGTCCGCAGCCCTTGATTTCGGAGAAGCTCATGCCCTCGATACCGGCTGCTGAAAGTGCGTCTCGCACCTCGCTTACCTTCTCGTGCCTGATGAAAGCCTCGACCTTTTTCATGTGTGATCACCTCCCGCCTGGACAGAGCCGACGCCCACTGTCAGCGCGCCCGGCTGCTTAGTGTTTTTTGCAGACTACCCGCGGCAGAAGACTGTTTCTTTGGCCTTCAGGCGAAAAAAAGAGAGGAGCCGTTTATACAAGGTAAAAAAATCGGAGACGAGAAGATCCTGCGGGTCAGCTTTTACGAGGAATTTGCTGCGTTGATGAGGAAGTTGATTGTTTGGGTCTTCCCTGTTACTCCCCTCTCAGGGAAACCAGGGAGATGCTGCTATGGAAATCCTGGCCGTTGCCGCCGGCGACGATTCTGGTTATGCGCGCGGCGTCCGGTATCTCGGGCAGTATGTTGTCTTCAGTGTACTGGAACCAGGCGGAAGGAGGAATCACCTGATCCCGGTCAGGATAATTTATTTGGCTCCCGGTAACCAGGAATCCACGGATCCAGCTCTTCAGTATCCCGGCTTCATCTTCGTAGTTAGTGGTGACGAAGACGGGGGTCTCACCGCCGAGGAAGCCATCCGAGGTCAACTCCTGGGCGTCGATCCTGAAAAGCATCTGCAGCCTGAGCCGGGAAAACTCATCGACTTCGATTTCGAGCGGCTGCAGCAGGGCGATATGCCCGGTGCCGCCCTCCGATCCCTCGCGGGTGAAGACGGCGGCCTTGCCGCAGGTGGTCCGGCTGTCGTGCGTGACGTTGTTGAAGCCGGCGGCCCCGACTTCGAACCGTTCCCAGTCCTCCAGGGCCCGGTCAAAGTCGCTGTTGCTGACAAGCTCCGTGCCGGATGTATCGATATCGCCACAGGTTGCCGCGCCGCCGCCCACGGGCGGCGGCGGCTCGTCTCTTACCTGCACGTCCCGGCAGCCGCTCAGCGGGATCAGAACCAGCACCAGGACTGGCAGCGACAGTTTTCGCAAGATCGCACCCATGAGTGCTTTCTAACCGATTTGCGCCCCCTGGAAACCGTCGGGCCGCTAGTCGAAGGCCGCCGCCCGTGACGGATCCTCCAGATGCGCCCGCACTTCTTCCAGATGCCTTTCATTGGTGCGCTGCCAGGATAAGGGCGGCAGCTCGTCGAAGCTGAAGAAATCCACCGCGATGGTTTCGTCACTGGCGCGAGGCTCGCCACCGGCGATTTCGCAGAGGAAAATGATCTTGTAGGCGTGATACATCTCCAGCGGCTGCCCGCCCCGGTTGGCGTCGAAAACGGCAACCACTTTCCGGGGGATCGCTTTCAGGCCGCTTTCCTCCAGGATCTCGCGGCTCACCATTTCCGAAGGGACGTCTCCCACGTCTGCCCAGCCGCCAGGCATGCACCAGCGCCGGTCCCGGCGCTCCTGGACCAGCAATATCTTTCCGTCCCGGACGACGGCGCCCCGCACGTCAATCTTGGCGGTGGCGTAACCGGGCTGGGCCGAGAAGTTTGCCGCCAGCTCCCGGAAGGGGAGGCCGGTGTGGCTCTCTACTATCTCGGCCGGGCTGCCGCCCTGAAGAGTCTCCAGCCGGAGGACGTGCTCCTCCCCCTGGCCATGCTTGCGCGGCATGGGATCAACCACCACGCCGCCGCCAGTCTGGTTCTCACTCATGGCTTGGTCCTTTTTTCTGTCTGCTTGATCTTTTTTCGAAGAGTTTTGGAATTAATTTTAATCATATCAATTCATTGTTGCGGGGTGTTGAGACCGTGACAAGACAGGAGCGATCCATAAAACGGGGACCTGACAGGTAATTCACTCCCGCTGGAAACCCCCCAGGATTAATAAATCCCCTGTCGTGGTATCTGGGTAGCAACTATACTTTTAGTCATTCACCGCCGCCAACCGGGAAAGGAAAGCGTAATGGCAAGGAAGCAGGGTGGCCCTTTTTGGCTTCGGGACAGTTCCCGCCCGACCAACCTGACCTCGGTGGAAGCGGAGATCATGCGCGTCGTCTGGGACGCCGCCGGGCCGGTGACGGTTCGCGATGTTTATGAAGAGCTGCGCCGGCGCAAAAAGATCGCCTATACGACAACCATGACCCTGATGACGAAGCTGGCGAAAAAAGGCTTTCTCAATCAGGATAAAAGCGGCACGGCGTACGTCTACGCCGCCAACGTCACAGATGCCGAGGTGGCCGGCAGCATGCTCGATTCTATAGCCGAAAAAGTGCTTGGCGGAGCCACCGCTCCCATGATCTCCCATATTCTGGGATCGAAGAAAGAGCTGACCCCCGGACAGGTGTCGGAACTGAAGAAGCTTCTGCGAAAAAAGCAGTAGCCAGGCGGGTTGCCTGTTTTTGCCCGTAAAAAAGCAACGGAAACGGCAGCCAATGACAGCAAAGGCAAGACCGGAAGAGAGGCGAGATGACAATCATCCGGATTTCAAATGCCTGAGTCAGGTGAGACAGGCCTCGTAAAAGAGGCGGTGGCCGAGCTGGGCCGGCATGTCGGGTTTCTGCTTTCTCCTACTGCTCTGCATTTTGCCGCGGCGCCCCCCGAAGGCGCCATGACCCCGCCCGCCGGCGCCTGGGCGTGTATATTTTCTTTCATGGACGGGGTCCAGGAAGGCAGCCCGGCGTCCTTCAGCCGCGCGGCTCCCGGTTGCGCCGGCGCGGTCTGCTATTTCGGCTTTGAGAATCTGCCGGTGGTTCCCGCTGCCATTTACCTGGCAGGCAGGGAGCGCCTGAAAAAGGATGCAGGCCTGGCGGCTGCTTTCTACCGGGATGTGCAGCCGGCGCCGGCGCGGGATTCGCATCTGGTATTCCGGAGGCTTGACACCACGCCGGACACCGCCAGGATCGAGGTAGTCAACCTGTGGGTGGAAGCTTTGTCCCTGTCCGCGCTCCACGCATTGGCCAACTACGACCGGGCCGGCAACGACAACGTCATCATTCCCTTCTCTTCCGGATGCCAGAGCATTTGGACCCTGCCTTTCAAGGAGAAGTCCAACGGCAATCCAAGAGCGGTGGCGGGCTCTCTGGATCCAACCGTCAGGCGTTATCTTCCCGACGGGGCTATTTCCTTTTCACTGCCCGCCGGCCGCCTGGTGGAGATGTGCGAAAATATCCCCGGCAGCTTCATGTCCCGGTGACAGGGGCAGCTTGATGACGGTTCAATGCCGGATATACCTTTACCTGGAGTCTGCACCTAGACAGTCTTGATCAGTATTACAGGCACCTCGGTTCTCCTCAGAAGCTCCCTGAGGGTTCTGGCGTGGTCCTTTTGCAACAGGCCGTGCCAGGGAAGCAACAGCAGATCATCACTGCTTTCGGCAGCCAGCTTGAGCGTCTCCTCGGCCGGCGATCCCTGCCGGTGATAAAGATGCAGTTTCGCCGAGGGCTGCTGCTTGGCGAACCTGGCCATGAACTCCCCGGCCCAGGCTGACCATTCGTAATAGGCATAGTCGAGGTATCTCGGCGACGTCATCGATCCGGCCTCCTGGGGCGGTTGCTCCCCCAGCATGGCGATATGAACCACATCGATGCTGCATCCAAGGGCGTCCGCCAGCTGAAGCGCCTGATCCATGGCTGCGGCCGCTTCGGGGGAGCCGTTCAACGGAACCAGTATCTTGCGCGGCCGCCAGCCGGCGTCCGGCAGCTTCTTCATGTCCGGCCTGATCACCATCACGGGTATTGGCGCCCGCTGTATTATTTCCATGCTGACATGGCCCATCAGCGCCACTTCGTCAAAGGTTTTGCCATGGCTGGACATGACGATCATCCGGATGTTCTGACGATTGCTGAAATCCACTATCGTATCAACCACGTCACCAGGAAGTTGATGCAGGACGTAATCTCTGAGCTTTGAATCGCCCGCACACAGCTGCCCCGTCAACTCCTCCTCGGGCAACGGCAGATCATCCGTCACGTGCACGATATGCAGAACGGCATCCAGGGCCAGAGCCATTGCCTGGGCCGCTCCCGTCGCGGTCGCCGCTGTCTCCGAGCCGTCGAGCGGTATGACTATGCCGTTCTTCCGGTTCATTGCTTGCGCCTGCCTGGAGGCCCGTGATTGCTCCGCCCGCGGCCTTGCCCCGCATCACCATGCCGGCCGCTTTCGGAGGCCGGTCCATCCGGCATGAACGTTCTCCAGGTATCGCCGTCCCAGCGGGACAGGTAGGTCCGGGGGGCCGCCAACTCCTGAATCCTGCCGCCATGGATGCCAACCGGAACATTCCCTCTTCCGGAGAGTTTCAACCTGATCGACCGGCCTCTCTCGATTTCAAAGTTCAACTCGAGGCCCCGCCATAGCAGACTGAAGCCAAGCGTCGTCCAGGCTTCGGGCAGCTGCGGATAAACAAAAAGGCACTCTGCTTCGGCGCGTACACCCGCGAAACCCATGACTACCTGTTGCCAGAGGCCGCCCATCGCCGCGATATGGACACCGCCGGCCGCGTTGCCCATGTTGTTCGCGAGATCGATCGTCGCGGCCTGCCTGAAATAAAAAAGGGCCCGTTCCAGCTTGCCCAGGCGGGCGGCCACCAGTCCATGTATGGCCGGGCTGAGAGAGCTGCCGTGATCGGTGCGGGCATCGTAATACTCAAAGTTCTCCCTTATGATCTCCTGGTCCAGTTCGTTTTCCAGCAGGTACAGGGCCATCACCACATCAGCCTGCTTCACCACCTGTGAAGCTACGATCCTTGAATATCCCAGGATCAGGGCCAGTGGAGCTGTCCGGGGTTCGAAATCCCTCACCTTGATATCCTCGAGCTGAAAATAGCCGGCAAACTGTTCGATGATATTGCCTCGTGAATTCATGTCCCTGTACATCTTCTCAGCCACCTCTGACCACTCGGCCAGTTCCGTCCGCGTCAGACCGATTCCGGTTGCCAGTAACGACCATTCCCGGGGATGACGCTCCTGGAGATAGCCCGAGATCTCCAGGGCCTGGCGGATGTTCCAGGCCGCCATGACGTTGGTGAAATAGTTGTCGTCGACTCCCTGATCATGGTATTCGTCGGGGCCTTCGACATGGAGGAGATGATACTCTTCTTCTTTTTTCTCCGCCCGGCTGGCCCAGAACCTGGCGGTCTCCATCATGATCTCGGCGCCCGCCTCCAGGAGAAAGCCGGTATCGCCGGTGGCGTTGACGTATGTCCACACACCGTGGGCGACGTCGGCGACGATATGATCCTCGATGTCCCCGGACATGACCGGAACTTTTTCCCCCAGATGGGAGAGAACCGTCTCTGGCGCCACCTCCCTTCCCGAGGCTGCCGATTCCCATGGATACAGGGCGCCGCGGTGTCCCGCCCTGAGGGCGTTCTCGCGGGCGGCGTCAAGCGTGTGATACCGGTACATGAGGGCGGACCGGGCGGCGGCGGGCCAGGTAAAGATCAGGAAGGGCAGGGTGAACGTCTCCGCGTCCCAGAATATGTGCCCGCGGTAAATGGCTCCGGTCAGCGCCCTGGCGCTTATCGATACCGTCTCGTCATCGGGATTGCCGGCGCTGAGAAGATGGTACAGCGCGAAATTGAGCCAGTGGCCGGCCGACGGGTCGCCTCCGATGTCCATCCCCGCCAATCTCCATCTCTCCTCCCAGGCCTCGATATGGTCCAGCTGCAGCGACGAAAAGCCGGAAGCCGCCATTTTTTTGACATGAGCCGTGGCTTCAGCGGAAGGATCGCCCGTGTCTCGCGAGGTGAACACGGAGACATATTTTTCCAGGATCAACGGCTTTCCCATCTCCGCGTGCCAGCTGACTGTTTCGAAAACGCCGTCATCCCCGGTACGCGCCTGTGATTTCGCTCCCTGGGATTTATCGTGAAGACGGGTGGCTTGAGCCATGGCGACATTTATCCCGCTATGGCTGGTAGCGGCGATCAGGTTCAGGATATCCTCCTTGAGCAGACCCGCTTCCGTCACGCGTACCGCTTGCGGCAATCGGGGGCTCGCCATTATGCCTGTTTCCAACCGGGCCGCGCCGCTGTAGTTTTCCGGTGTGACCGTTATCTTCATCAAGAGGATATGAGGATCCGCAATCGACACGAACCGCGTGAAGCTGACCGAGGTCACGCGGCCGTTGACATCGCGGTGTCTCCAGCGGCGATGATAGACGCCCCTCCTCAGGTCGAGGACGCGCCGGTGTTCCACCAGGGATTCCCGTTCCAGCCTCAACTGCTCGCCGAAGAGATAGATGCGGGTGTACAGCCAGTCTGGCGCCATCGCCAGATCTTCGGCCCCCTCTATCCCGCCGCTGTCGTAGACACCCGCGATGAGCGTTGCCTGTGCGGATTCCGGGTGCTGTTCCTCCAGGGAGGCCCGGACGCCTAGATAGCCGTTGCTAAGAGCAAATTGAGACTCGATTTCCCGCTCCCTGAGAGGGTCGAAGCCCTTCTCCACAAGCAGAAATGATTTATCCGTGGAGACCTCCGGCTCGCGGCGCGGATCAAGCGGCAGGTTCATGGCCTTTCGCCGGTTTGGGATGCCACCGAGACCATGTCAATCGTGACCGGGCACTCCTTCCTGAAGGAGCTCCGGGCTGTTGGTGTCAGTTTATGGCAGCGTTTCATGGGTTTGCCGACATTTACCCATTTAACGGCACCGGGAATCAGATGGGGCGCCCGGCCAAAAATAATTTTGATGAAGGCCGCGGCGCAGCTTCATCCGGTGCCTGGCGGCCCAGCCGTTTTGAAATAAGTGGATAGATAAAGATGGGTTCCCGCTTCGATGGTTTTTCCTTTGCGGAACCCGAGGGGCAATATCTTCCGGTCCAGCTCCTCCGGCGAGAGCCGGATGCTTATGGGCGGCCCCGGCGGTCCTTCCATCTTTTTAAACTCGATTACCACCAGCCGCCCGCCGGCCTTGAGCACCCTGGAGACTTCCGCCAGGGCTCCCTCGCCGGCGCCGGCTTCCACGAGGTCGTGAAAGGCCGTCGCTATCAGGCATGCATCCACGCTATGTTCGGGAAGGGGTATGCGCTTCGATACATCGGCGACCTCGGCGCGAATGTTTTTAAACCCTGCCGCGGCGGAGCGGCGGCTGAGCTCATCCACGCCCTGCCGCCACAGGTCGAAGGAATGGATCATCCCCTTTCCCGCCGAGGCCTCTGCTATTGCCAGCGCGTAATTGCCGGCGCCGCCGGCTATGTCGACCAGCACAATCCCGTCGTCCAGGCCGAGCTCCGGCAAAACCCGCTGCCAATTTACGAGATCAAAACTGCTCTTGCCGGCGGATATGGGTGTCTCATCCAAAAAGCGATCCTCAGGCCGCCGTCCGCCGTTCCCTGGACCGCACACTGTATGCCGTCCCGTCACCGCCGGGGCTGCCTTGCCATTTTCTCAAGCGGCGCAGCGCCCCCAGTTGAGAGAAGGCCCGCTCGAACCTGAGCCTGCGGGACAGCAACCGGACCAGCCACCATTCAAAGGGCATCCCGTAATAGTCGAACCGGCACCGCAAAGCGGCCAGCGCGTGCAGGGGATATAAAAAGGGTTTGAATTTCAGCTGATTCATGCGCCGGCGGAGCTGCTCGTTCGGATAGGCAAAGGGAAAATAAAGATTGTTGCAGCGCTCCACCAGGTCCTTCTCCCGGCCGTTGATCCAGGTGGTGTTTACGCTGGTGGAGTCCCAGCCGGCCCATTTGTCGATAGTCTCCGGAACCTTCACGTTCAATTTCATGGCCAGATTGAAGATGCCGGTCCCCGGATATGGAGTGAGATACATGATCGCGGTTATGATGTCGCGATGAGCCCGGCGCATCTTTTTCACCAGCGTCAGGGTTTCCTTGATCTCGTTCGCCGCTTCGGGCAGGCTTTTGGGAAATCCCACCATGAAGGCGTAACAGCCCCGGATGCCGGAGTCTTTGAGCACTTCGTTCGTCTTCACCGCATTGGCCAGCGATGTCCGCTTGTCAATGAGGTCGAGAATCTCCTGCGATCCGGATTCGATTCCCACCGTCAGCTGCCGGCAGCCGGATTCGAAGAGGGTATGTGGCATGTCCGCGCCCATTTCTTCAATCTGGTCCGTCCGGGCGGCCGCGCTCCAGGTAAGTCCGGGAAGCTCCTGCTTCATCAACTCGCAGAATTCCCGCACCCTGCCGCGGGAGACAAAGAAGTTGGGATCGGCAAAGGTGATATGCCGGGGTTGAAAGAGTTCATGCAGCTCTTTCAGGTCGGCGACCACAGTCCCGGCGCTGCGGCACTTCCACCTGCCAAAAACACTGGGCTCGACGCAAAACGCGCATTTGAAAGGGCAGCCCTGGCTGGAAACATACTGCAGATTGCGCCGGCCGCCATTGAGGAAAAAGAAGCGTTCGACGTCGAGAAGCTCGTAAGGAAGCCGCGGAAAGGAATCGAGTTCCGCAAGACGGCGGCCGGGGTTGGCGGTCACGCTACCGTTGCTGCGGAAGGTCACCCCGGCGACGTCTTCCAGCCATCTGCCTTCCTCCAGTCTTTGAACAACTTCCTGAAAGGTTCTTTCCCCCTGCCCCCGGACCACGGCGTCGACATAGGGTTGAATGGCAGTCTGGTCTGGCAAGAGTGACGGGTGATAGCCTCCCCATATAACCGGCACACCGGGACGGCGTTCCTTCACCAGGCGGGAGAAGTGGATGGCCCGGCCAAGCTGAAAGCCGGTCATGGTGCTTACGCCAACGCAGAGGGCCCCGTCGGCGGCGTCTAGAAGCTGCTTTTCTGCGTCATCGTGGAGGCGTTCATCTATCATGATGACCCGGTACCTGTCGGCATGGAGCGGGGCGGCCACGGCGAGAGTGGAAAGCGGCATCTCGAAGGTATAGTCCCGGCCCTCGAGAGGGCTTGGGAAAAACAGAACGACTTTCGGTTTCGTTTTTATACCCGTTTTCAAATACATCCCGGAAAGGAATATTATGATTGTGACGGGGTTACTATTAACCGATTCTGATTGCTTCAAAACATGCGGACCTGAGAGAATCAAGAAATGAAAAACCAGGCCGGAACCATCAGATCCCGTTTTTATATTCTCCTGATCTTATTGTTTGTCCTGCCGGCAACTGGCGCTGCCATCTTTTTTTCAGGCTTCTTCCCGCCTGGTGTTTCAGGACCTGATGGCGGCCTTTCGGAAGATAACGGCGGTGATGTATCAGATCAGATCCTGATTCGAAACGTAAGGCAGATCCGCGGGGACGCCACCGGCGGCGACTGCGGCGCGGCCGGCGTCTGGGACGCTCGATCCAGAACCTGCACGCTGACCGGAGACAGCCTTGATTTCTTTGAAATAGACGACGACGGCATTACTCTGGACGGGGCAGGATACACAATCAGCGGGCAGGGCCCGCCGCCGGCCGGCGTCAGTGACGAGCCCAGCAGGGCCGTGCTCGTCGAGAACAAAAAAAATGTGACTGTCCGGAACCTGAAGGTCAGAAACTTCGAGTACGGAGTGAAGTTGATCGGCAGCGATCACGCCGTTATCAAGGAAATTGAGTCTGTGAACACAGGAATGGCCGCAATCTCTCTCAGCAATTCCAGCAACAACGTGGTCACCGGCAACCGGCTGACAAATTATGGCTATGACACGGGCATCTGTCTCGGCGTTACCAGCGACCGCAATGTGGTAGCCGGCAACATCCTTTCGGGCTTTCAGCGAGGCATCGCCGTGCACGAAGCCAGCGGCGGCAATTCGTTGCTAAAGAACACGGTACTCGAGGCATCCTGGGCGGTAAGCATGTGGAACGCAAGCGGCGGCAACCGCGTAGAGGGCAACCTGTTCGCTGATTCTGACTACGCTCTTTACGTGCGCAGCTTCAGCAACAGCAACAGCATAACCGGCAACACATTTATCCAGAACCGGGTCGCGGTCAGAATAAGCTACTCACGCGATAATGAACTGCTCGACAACAGTTTCATCGATAATGTCCAGAACGTGACCGAAGAGTAGCTGAGCGCCTGCGCCATCCTTCACCGGCTCCAGGAGATAACTAAGCAACGCCTGAGCCCGGCTTCAGCTGCGGTCGATCGGGCACTCGGCGGATGACCATCCGGCAAACCCTCCCAGGACAACGGCCGTCCTGCCCCTTCGGCCGGAGCGCTCTATCAGGCTGGCCGAAATGGTAGAGCGGTGCCCTGTCCCGCAGAAGATGAACAGGCTGGGACAGTCGGGGACTTCATCAAGACGCCCAGGCAGCAGGGTCACGTGTATGTTTGTGGCCCCCGGTATCCTGCCTTTGGCTTCCAGCTCGTCCTCGCCCCGCACATCCAGGATGCACAGCTCCTCCTTCGTGTCCAGCCGGCGGCAAAGCTCGGGCACCGTAACCATGGCGGTTGAGGCACTGTCCCTGCCCGAGTTGTGCCACGCGTACATTCCCCGAATCAGCCATCCCAGCAGGTTGTCATAACCCATCCTCCCCAGTTGCCGCGCGGCTCCCGCCACGTGCTCCTCATCGGCCACCAGCAGCAGTGGCCGGTCGTAGGGCAGCAACCAGCCGCCGTAGCTGGATATCGACGAATGCCTGGTAAAAAGGGAGTCCCGAATGTGAGCGGCATTGAACCCGAGCTCTTCCCGGACATCGAACACGATAGCTTCGTTCCTTGCCAGCTCAGCTGAAAAAGCGTCCGCCTCAAGAGGCGGAGGCGGCGCCGGCATCGGGCCGGGGCCCTCGAGAATTAGCTTTTCCATCCGGCTGAAATAGGGAGGCAGCTCCATCGCAGCCGCCATTTTCTCGATGAACTGATTCCGGTCCGCATACGCCAGCCTGCGATTAAGCCGGCGTTCCAGATCAATGGTGGTAAACTCCCGGGCGGCTATGTCGCTGCCGCAGGCTGAACCGGCTCCGTGCGCCGGGAACAACAGGACGCCATCGCCCACGGGCAGAACCTTCTCGTAGAGGGATTCATAAAGCAGGCCAGCCATCTCCGTGCGTTTTTCAGGGCCCATGAGGTCTACCCGCCCGGCCTCTCCCGCGAAAAGCGTGTCGCCGCTAAAAAGCATCCATGGCATGCCGCCGTCATATCTCAGCAGGTAACACATCGAGCCGGGGGTATGGCCGGGAGTCAGGATGGCCTCGAGCGTGTGTGGCCCCAGCTGCCACGACTGGCCCTCGCGCACAGCTTCTCCATAGCCGTACTCCCACTGGCTGTCGGCATGCCAGGCGGTGGCGCCGGCAAGGCGGGCAAGAACCGCGGAGCCGGTAAGAAAATCCTCATGGCGGTGTGTCTCCAGGACATGAGTAAGACGCACCCCCTGGTTCTGCGCCTCCTCGATGTAAATATCGCAGTCCCGCCGCGGGTCTATTACCAGGGCTTCACCGCCGTCGCCGATCATGTAGGAATAATGCGCCAGTCCTTCGGATACGATGCGTTTAAAGAACATGCTCTGACCTTCCCCAGGTTTCTGCCTCTTTCTTCCCCTGAGACCATAATTAAAACGGTTCGGACGGGCCGGCCCCGGCATGGCAACGCGCCCGCGCCCATTTTGTTTCATGAGCCGCCGAAGATTAATTTAGCCGGGATGGGGAAGAAAAAGATTATCTTTCCGTGGATATTCAATCACAAAAGGAGGCCCAACCATGGCAACCGAGAACGTGGTCGAGCGAACCGCCGAATTCGAAGCCGGAATCCAGAAATGGCAGGAAATAGAGGACAGGACCATAGCCCTTTGCGAGGAAATCATAAACAGCACGGACAACCCCGTTGTAAAAACGATGGTGGGCGTCATCAGCGCCGACTCCGCCAAGCACAAGCAGATTCTCTCACTCATCACCCAGGCGCTGGAGGGCACGGTATCTCTGGCCCCCGAAGAACTAGGCCGGATATCGGCCTTGCTCGACCAGCACATGGAACTGGAGAAAGAATCGATCGATCTGGGAATACGGGAATATGAAAACAGCCGGCATTTCGTCATCCGGCACCTGCTGTCCTACCTGCTTCAGGACGAGCAGAAACACATGAAGATCCTCAACCAGCTCAATGACTTCAAGCGCCAACTCTACCCGTATACCTGATATGCAGCTGCTGCCAGGGGCAGCTTCAATATACCGGGTGACGAAGCCTCGCTTCAGGCGGCTTCGTGCCTGATGAACGTGCCCTGGTCGTAATCCCTGAAAGCTTCCCGCAGCTCTTCCTGGGTGTTCATTACGACCGGTCCCCGCCAGGCAACCGGCTCACCTATCGGCCGGCCGGATAAAAGCAGAAAACGGACCGGCTCATCTCCGGCCGTGACCACGATTTTGTCGCCATCCTCAAAGAGGACGAGATCCTCGTTTGCGGCCGGCTTCTGTTTCGCGGCGTCGAAATAACCGCTTCCTTCGATCACATAGGCGAACACGGTATGCCCCGGTTTTGTCGGATGCTCGAATATTGCGGCCGCCGGCAAGCTCACGTCCAGATATTCCGGCTCGCTCACGACGTCCTGGACCGGACCCTGAACCTCGCCAACCCGGCCGCTGATAACCTTTATTTCTGTTCCTTCCGGCAGGGTGACCGTCGGGATCCCGGCCGCCTTTACGTCGCGGTAACGAGGATCCATCATCTTCCTGGAGGCGGGTAGGTTCAGCCATAGCTGGAACCCCTCCATGTGGCCTGCCTGGTCGCCGCGCGTCATCTCCTGGTGGATGATGCCGCTGCCGGCGGTCATCCACTGGACATCGCCCGAGGTGATGACTCCCTTGTTCCCCAGGCTGTCACGATGCTCGACATCGCCCTTCAGGACATATGTGATGGTTTCGATGCCCC
Organism: Thermoleophilia bacterium; assembly: GCA_014859345.1. GTDB lineage: Bacteria > Actinomycetota > Thermoleophilia > BMS3ABIN01 > BMS3ABIN01 > Kmv30. The sequence goes on along the minus strand of JACUUL010000039.1, from coordinate 3,077 downwards.
GGTGGGGATGCCAGGGAAACCCTTTGCGGTAATGCTCGGGATTATCTGAGCGAAAATCGTCCAGCATCAGGAATGGATCAAACAGTGGCAACTCACGATTGCCGAAAGCCCGTTTCAGATGAACCCCGGCCCCCTCGAGCGCCGGCATGCTTGTGCTTATTTTTTTGATGCTTCTGTAACCCATGGCTGTTCTTCCTTTCGGGAAATGGCCGGAAAGATGGCAAGAAGAATAATTCCGGACGATGGCAGCGAGCGCCATCCCCAGTACTGATTTTCCCCATTTTCTGCCCGATCCATACATGCCTCTTGTTTATTTCTCCGATATGGAAACATCCGCCGAGCCGGCGCCGTTGGGTGACCGGCGATACGGTTTAATCATCACTACCGTTGCCAAATAATTTGAACACTCCCGCCAGGCGGGCCTGGTCACGCATGAAGACCTCGTACTTGTAGACGCTCAGCGCGATCCTGCCGATCGTTTCCGCCGCCTCCTCCGGATCATACGCATCGTCGCTGTACACGCAGATCACGAACGGCCGGTCCTGCAGAAACACGATGCCCGCGTCGCTGTAGGCGCTGCCATAGGAGCCGGTTTTATGGGAAATCCTTACCCCCTCCAGATGGCGTGGCAACCTGTCCTCCAGCTCCGTGGCGGTCATCAGGTCGAACATCTCGTCAGTGAATCCCGGACTGGCGATCTCGTTTAGATACATTCGCTCCAGCAGATTTGCCATGGAGCCCGGTGTCGTCTCGTTGTAGATGACGTCGAATACGGATCCCTGGGCATGAATGAAATCCTGGATGCTGTAGAGCCCGAGCAGGCGGAAGAACATGTTTTTGGCCACATTGTCGCTTTCCTTCATCATCTTCAGGGCCAGTTCGTACACTGTCCATTCGCTGCCATAAACTCCATACTGGATGCTGCCGGTTCCGCCCTCGTCGTCCAAGGCCTGGTAAGACATGACGTCCTCGCGGCTGACGGCGCCCTGTTCGATCTGCTGATAAAGATAGGCGAGTATCGGAATCTTTATGGTGCTGGCCGCCTGGAACCACTCGTCCTCATTGATGCCGAATCTGTCACCGCCATCGAGCTCTATAACCGAGATTCCGTACCGGCCCTGGGCGCCGGCAACGATCTCATGCAATTCCTGCAGAAGTTCCTGCCGGGACTGCGGCCCCTGCCGCGGCGATTGCCAGCTGCTATCCCCGGCGGGCCGGGCCGTTGTCCCGGGGGAAGCATTGTCATCGGCAGCCGAGCCGGTGCAGCCGGCGCCTGACGCGGCGGATACCGCCATCGCGAAAATGATCATGAAAATGAAACCAAAACGGAATACCCTGCTCATGTCACTGCCCTATTTGATTCCTTTATACCCAAAGAAGCACGCGTCAGATTCCTTACCTTAGATTCCTTACCTTATATATATACGGATTGCCCGATTGTTTCCATTTTCCGCCGTTTGGACTCTTCAGGGACATGTATTGAATCACGAGGCGGACAAAAAGCTTCCGGCTCGACCCGCGGCTGGCGAAGAAACAACGGCATCATTATCCAGGCGCCGCAAGCCACGTCTCGAAAAATTGCGCTCTTCAAGCAATAAACATCCGGCCACGGGGAATAGACAGACCATGAACCGCAGGATATATATCCAATCCGTCATCTTTGGACTTCTGGGCGCCTCTTTGCAGCTTGCCCTGTTTTTTGGCCTTGTTGCCCTTCTGTCCGGAGGCCGGTCCGCCGTTGAACAATTTTTTACTTTTTGGTACTACATAATCGCCCTGGCTCTCGGATTTGGAACCCAGATCGGTCTGTTTTCATATTTGCGCTCCGCGGTCAGGCTCAGAGAAAAAGCGTCAGGGAAAGTCCTGGCTGCCACCGGCACTACTTCAACGCTGGCCATGGTCTCCTGCTGCGCTCATTATCTGGCCAATATCCTGCCCATAATCGGAATCAGCGGCGTGGCCAGTTTTGTCGGCCAGTATCAGACGAGAATTTTCTGGGTGGGGTTGGTTTTTAACCTCGCAGGAATTACCTTTATCTCAAGCCGCGTTATTAAATTTCACAGATCGGAGTGAAGATGTCCAGGATCGCGATCGTTTTCTTTTTGATGTCCTTGATATTGTCCTTTGCCGCCTGCGGCGATTCCGAGGACACCCCCTCCGATTCGGGCCTGGCCAAACAGACACGCGAGGCCGGAGAAGTGTCCGTGTCAGTGATTCCTCAGGAACTTGGAGAAGACGAATCCAGTTGGAACTTCGAGGTGGTCCTGAATACTCATACGGTCGAGCTTGTCCAGGATCCGGCACAGGTTTCGGTTCTCGTGGCGGATGGACAGGAGTATCTGCCGTTAGCTTGGGAGGGAGACCCGCCGGGAGGCCATCATCGCGAGGGAACCCTGAAGTTCCCGCCGGTTTCACCCCGGCCTGATAGCCTCCAGTTGATAATCCGCGAATTCGGCGGCGTCGAGCGCAGCTTCGGGTGGACGCTCGAATAGGGCGCCTCCCTCCCGCCTCCGACTATTTTATCGCGCCGATCTGCTCCATCATCGACAGCAAGTTCCGCTCGCTCCACCTGTCTTTTATTTTTCCATTCTCGATCTTCAGAATATCAATGCCCGTCCACGACGCAGCCTTTCCGGTAGGCTGAATCTCACCCATCAAGATTCCATTGTGCGTGCCGGAAATTGAAAGTCGCACCTCAACACGGTCTTTTTCCGCGATCATATCTTCGATCTTCACCCGGATGTCCGGAAAGGCGGTCGAAACCATCTTCAGGAAATCCTTAAATCCCTGGATTCCAGGCGGCTGTTGAGGAGCCAGGTGGTCCCGAAAATCCGGGTCCATTAAAGATTCCAGTTTCTCCAGATTTCCCTTATTGATGACCTCATCGTAGAGCCGTTCAACTATCTCCTTGTTTGCATCCATGGCTTCTCCATTTAACGATTTTTATCAGGATTCTGGAAATCAGGCACAAACTCGGAACAGAAAAAAGCGAGTGGTTTGGTGCGTCGTCCGTATGACGCCTTGCCGCGCAGCCGCGGCGCTCCGAGCCTCTGGAACGCGCCGCAGGCTAGACATTA
>JACUUL010000083.1 GCA_014859345.1 Thermoleophilia bacterium | reverse complement strand
AGATAGCCGAGCGGCTGAAGATAAAGCATGTGGTGTAGCTATTTCGGGGACACAAGAGCTATTTCGGGGACACAATACTAATTAGCGACAGAATTGCAGTATTTTGCAGTATTTCTCCCTTAGCGCGTGATCGCTAATTAGTATTGTGTCCCCGAAATAGGGCCCGAAATAGGGCCCCTGATAAACGAATACGAATGATCATCAAAGGCAACATAAACGGACAGCGTGTCTCCTCCCGCGAGCTGGAGGAGCAGATCCAGGCTGCCGTGGAAAAAGGAGCCCGCTCGCTCAATATAAAGGCCGACGGCCAGCACGGCATCGGCGGGCGGATCTGGCCGCGCGGCAGGAAGGTCAAGATCACCGTTGACGGTCCGGTGGGCCAGCGCCTGGGCGCCATGGGCATGTTCGGAACCGACATCACCGTCAGGGGCGGCGTTTCTGACGACGTGGGCTGGATCAACTGCGGCGCCAAGATCACCGTTCTCGGCGACGTCACCAACGGCGCCCACAACGCCGGCGCCCAGGGCGTTCTCTATGTGGGGGGAGGAGGAGGCGCCCGCTGCGACACCATGACCAAGTTCAACCCCCGCTTCGAGCCGCTGCAGTCGTGGTATTTCCGCGATGTGGGAGACTCCTTCGCCGAGTTCAAGGCCGGCGGCATCGCCGTGGTCTGCGGCGTGAATCCGCGAAATCCCGATAACATCCTCGGCTACCGGCCCTGCGTGGGCATGGTCGGCGGCACCATATACTTCCGCGGCAACATCCAGGGATACAGCCGGCGCGACGTCAAGCTGATCGAGCTCTCCGACGCCGACTGGGAGTGGCTGACCAAAAACATGAAGCCGTATCTAAAAGCCATCGGCCGCATGGACCATTACGAGGAGCTGACCCGCGGCCGCGGCCAGTGGCAGAAGCTTATCGCCTATACCCCGGCGGAAAAGGATGCCCGCAAGGTCCTCAAGATGTCGCTCACCGAGTTCCGCGAACAGGCATGGGAGCCCGGCGTGGGCGAAGGCGGCATATTCGGTCCCTATATCGAGCATGACCGGAGCATCCTGCCGTACGTGACCACAGGCGCCGACCGGCGCTACAAGCCCGTGTGGATGAACGAGAAGTACGCGCCGCCGTGCGCCTACGCCTGCCCGTCGGACATCCCGTCGCACAAGCGGATGGAGCTTATCCGCCAGGGCCGGTTCGAGGAGGCGCTGGCGCTGGTGCTCCGGTACAGCCCGTTTCCTGCCAGCGTCTGCGGCCAGGTCTGCCCCAACCTGTGCATGGACGCCTGCACCCGCGGACTTCTGGTTGACAAGCCGCTGAATATCAGGAAGCTGGGCTCCTTGAGCCTGGAGGTGCCGGCTCCCCGGCCGGCCGCGTCCACCGGCCGCAAGGTGGCTGTCATCGGCGGCGGCCCCGGCGGACTCTCGGCCGCCTGGCAGCTGGCCCTGCGCGGGCACGAGGTGAATCTTTACGAGGCCGCCGGCAAGCTGGGCGGCAAGATGGAACTGGCCATCCCCCGCGAGCGGCTGCCGCAGGAGGTGCTGGGCAAGGAGCTCTCGCGCTTTGAGGAGCTGGGCGTAAATGTGCATCTGCGCACCAGGGTCGACAAGAAGCTGTACAAGAAGGTTTACAGGGAACACGACGCGGTGGTCGTGGCCAGCGGCGCCCACGAGGCGCGCGTGATCAAGTTCGAGGGCTGGGAGGACGTCATTCCGGGTATCGAATTCCTCAAGGCTATCAACTTCGGCGATCCCGAGGTGGACCTGAAGGGCAAAAAGGCCGTCGTCATCGGAGCCGGCAACGTGGGCATGGACATCGCCTGCCAGGCATACAACCTGGGAGCGAAATCAGTCGTGGCCGTGGACATCCAGCCGCCGGCCAGCTTCGGCAAGGAGAGAGAGATGGCCGAGGCCCGCGGGACGAAAATCGTCTGGCCCAGGATCACCGAGCGCTACGACGCGCGCAAGAAGAAGATACATTTCAAGGACGGCACCTCTATGGACGCCGACGCGGTCATCATCTCCATCGGCGAAGTTCCCGAGCTCGATTTCCTGCCCGCCGGCATGGACATCGAGCGCGGCTACCTGATGGTGAACGAGTCAGGCCAGACCTCCGACGTGAAGGTCTTCGCCGTGGGCGACGCCACCAGGCCCGGCCTGGTCACCAATGCCATCGGCCAAGGCCGCATCACCGCCGAGGCCATCCACGCGATGATGATGGAGGTGGACATCAATCCGCGCTGGAAGCAGGTCATCCCGTACGAGCGGATCAGGTCGGTCTACTACGAGGGCGGCCGCCCCGGTGTCATCGGCGAGATGCCGCCGGCCGGCAGGAGCGAGCAGGAGACCGCCCTGACGCACGCCTCGGTTATGGAGCCCGGCGAGGATATTCCCGGACACGCCCCTGACACCCGGGGCCGGATACAGGAACCCGAGCCTCCCGCGGGCCTCGAGCAGGAAGCCCTGAGCTGCATGTCCTGCGGCATGTGCCGCGACTGCGGCCTCTGTGAGGTAACCTGCTACTATGACGCGATCACCCGGGTCGAGAAAGACGGCGACTGGGAATACGTGATCGACGGCGAGAAGTGCATCGGCTGCGGCTTCTGCGCCGGCACCTGTCCCTGCGGAGTCTGGGAGATGGTTGAGAACATCTGAGCCCTGAGGCGCCGTGGCCGCCTCCGCGCCAATGTCAGCGGGCAGCCCGTTCGAGATGAGTCCTTGAGCTGTACGCCAGGCAGCGAAAATGGGTTTCACATGTGTTCAAATCGGGCAATCGGCGTGTAATCCGCTTCTGGATTAATCACCGTTAGACAAAAAGACCGAAAAATGAAACCAGCAGGGACGGACATCACAACCATCGACCAGTACATTCTGGAGTCTCCGGAGGACGTCAGGAGCATGCTGGTGCAGCTGCGAGAAACAATCCGGGAGGCCGCGCCACAGGCTACCGAGAAGATCAGTTACCGGATGCCGACTTTCTATCACAACGGGAATCTGGTGCACTTCGCAGCGTTCAAGCATCACATTGGCTTCTACCCCACCCCCAGCGGAATGGAAGCGTTCAAAGAGGAACTCAGGAAATACAAAGGTGCGAAAGGCTCGGTTCAGTTCCCGATAGATGAGCCATTGCCACTCAAATTGATCGCAGATATCATCAAGTTCCGCGTGTCCGAGAATTCGCAGAAGAGCGTCAAGGCGAAAACGAAGCGAAGATGAATATGCCGGAGTGGCGAATTAATGTCTAGCCTGCGGCGCGTTCCAGAGGCTCGGAGCGCCGCGGCTGCGCGGCA
>JACUUL010000038.1 GCA_014859345.1 Thermoleophilia bacterium | reverse complement strand
CCCACGCAAATCTGCAATAAAATCTTCTGGCATCCCCGCCGGAAGGGAGTCGAACCCACGCAACATCTTACCTGGACAGGTTTGATAAACGCGAAACCTGGCCACCTAGGTATGAATGATTGAAACTATCCGACTGAACGGCATTAGAAAAGGAGGTCGTCATGGCCAGGGTAGCACGGGAGACGGTGCAGAAAACCGGGATCGATCTTGACCAACTGGTAGAATTGTTAGTCAATAACGCCGCGGCGGAGCTTACCACCTTCTACTACTATACGATTCTGCGGGTAAACCTGATAGGGCTCGAGGGTGAAGGAATCAAGGAGATCGCTGAAACGGCCCGCATTGAAGACCGCAATCACTTTGAGGCTTTAGTGCCGCGCATCTATGAACTGGGCGGCAACTTGCCCGGAAACATGAAGGACTTCCACGATATCTCGGCTTGTCCGCCTGCCAACCTGCCCCAGGATCCAACGGACATCAAAGCCATGTTGACGGTCCTGGTTGATGCCGAGCGCTGTGCCGTACATGGATATACGAACATATGCAACCTGACCGCGGGGAAAGATCATCGCACGTACGATCTGGCGGGGGCGATCCTCAACGAGGAGATCGAGCACGAGTCGTGGTTCTCGGAGTTTCTGGGCGAAGGGCCGTCAGGTCATTTTATGCGCCGCGGCGATACATCTCCCTTTGTCTCAAAATTCCTTCGGTAAATATGTTATGGAAAGGACGACTTAAAAAATTCCGAGCCGGCCGCGTTTGTCATAAGCAGGGGCCGGACAGATGGGGGAGATATCGCTCTGCTGGCTTTGCATAAGGGGTTGATGGGGAAATATCCTCTTTTATCGCTTCTCGACTGATCTTTAGCGCCATGGACTCAAAACCCAGCCGGTTCCCCCGCGCGGATTAGACTCGCCAAAAAGGACCGTTAGGGCTTTTAGACGAGCGAGTTTACAGGTAACAATGCCATAAAAAGGCATTACGCGCCAGAATGAAATTTTTCTCCAAGTAAGCACGGTGTGGATAGGGGAAAATAATATTTGATTCTCAGATTCCCATTGCAATCACGGTTGGTCAAATAATAATATTGTAGTTAAAAAAGAATTCTTTCCATAAGGATATTTCTGTCTCGATTTTATTCAGAGATTTTTCCAAAGGACTTCGAGGAAGGATGAACCATCGTGAAAAAATTTTTTACCGCCACTCTTGCAGGCAGTCTCTTGATTTTTCTGCTGTTGTTATCCGCGGCGTCAGCCGCCCCGGTACCTCCGGATCCCTATGAGATTAAAGACGATCCCACCGGCGGCGATTGCAGCGAGATCGGCAGTTGGGACGGAGCGGCGAAGACCTGCACGTTGACCCAGAATATTTATGTAACGGAGGCGCACGGTATCGAAATAATGGACGATGGGATTAAGCTTGACGGGGCCGGCCATACAGTGAGAGGCAGCGGCACACACATTGGCATTTATCTGCACGCCCGGGACAGTGTCGTTGTACGTAACATTATGGTAGAAAATTTCTTTGCGGGCATCGAGCTTTTTGAAAGCAGCAACAATATCATCGAAAACAACGTCATCCAGGACAACGACACTGGTTTGTTTCTCTTTGGCATTGCCGGCAGCGATTCGAACCATCTCTACGGCAACCGGATGACGGGCAACAGCCGCTCTATATACATACGTGACAGTGAGTTCAACTCGGTCGACAAGAACGTTGTCTCCGCCGCAGATCAGGCTGGTGTAGGGATAGAGGGTGGGAACTCCAATATCGTGAAATTCAACAGGGTGAGTGGAGCCGCCACTGCCGTCGAATTATACGACAACGCCGACGACAATCAGGTATATGCCAACACGTTCCTTTCCAACTACAACGGCCTTACGATCGCCGATTCCTCTTTTAACTCGGTCTGGAACAACAACTTTCTCGAAAACAGCGCCCAGATCGCGGTTTCCGGGACTTCGAGCATGAACTACTTCTGGAGGGCCGCGCCCGAGGGCGGCAATTATTTTGATTCATTCGCGACCGCTGCGCAGGGTTGTGTAGACGCCAACGACGACCGGTTCTGCGACACGGCCTACACGTCGCCTTATGGTGGCACCGACGAACTGCCCCTTGCCAGGCGGGCTTACTACTTCACCTGGTACGACGAAGTCTCGGCCGGGGCCAGGAACTGGATCCTGATGACGAATCCTGTCGATCCCGGCGAATATCCCGGTGAAAAAATCTCTTTCGACGCCTGGTTCGATCTCCTCATAGCCGGTGACAGCAAGCCCCTCAGCTCTTCTATCGCTGGGGATCTGCCCGGCCAGGTAGTGCCGGGCACCGGTCTTACTCCCAACTATCCCGGCGTCATCGGCGGGCCTGTGGAAGTAGGCTATCACGCGCGCATGAAACAGATGGTCAGCCAGCGGATTTTGTGGGGCGACTCCCTGGATGAGGTAACCGGCCCCGACGCCGCCGATCTTTCTCCCGAATATTTCTGGTCATGGTATGACCAGAACAGTCCGGGCTTCCAGAACTGGATACTTATCGGTAATCCCAACCTAGAAACGGTAAGGGCCGAGATAGGCATAGGAGGCACGCTCATGAGCGACCCGGTTACCGGATTTCCCTATTTCGATATCCCCGCCGGCGGTCGCATCACGCCTGTATTCCCGGGAGTCATCGGGGGTCCTGTGTATGTGAGAGCTTATCAGAGCACCGGCACATGGCCTGGAGACGCGCGCGATGTCATCGCCTCGCAAAGGGTGCTCTCCAATAACGGCGCCGCTTTTAACGAGGAGCCCGGCATTCCGGGTACCGATCTGTCAGATCACTACTTCTGGACCTGGTACGACAACCAGAGCCCGGGCGCCAGCAACTGGATTCTGGTGGCAAATCCGGGGGTTTCGGACGCCTTTTTTGAGATAGAGATAGGCAGCGGCGGCTGCGGCGTCGATCCTCCAGCGGGGAGCACCTGTCTCACGGATGAGGGAACGCCCCTTGCTCCAGGACAGATCATTACACCAAAATTCGATGGAATCATTAACGGACCGGTGCGGGTGCAGGGCTACTCCGATGCCGGGCACAGCTTGCCTGAGAACCTCCTGGCGTCTCAGCGCTCCATCTGGGGCCCTTCTTTTGAAGAGACGCCCGGTTACCCTGATACACAGCTGGCCTCGAATTACTACTGGACCTGGTATGACCAGTACAGTCCTGACGTCACCAACTGGGTGCTGGTGGCCAATCCTTCGAGGTCGCCCTCCTGGTATCTCGCCACTTTCGAAATCAAGATCGGGGACACGCTCATGGACCTGGACCCGGCCACTTCGGGTCAGCAAGGCGATTATCTATTCCCGGGTGACGTAAAAACTTACACCTTCCCCGGAACCATCAGCGGGCCGGTGCAGGTGATCTCCGACAACAACGTCATTTCGTCCCAGCGGGTCCTTTGGAAAGGATACTTTAACGAAGTGATGGGGACGGTGTTGGACTAACAACTGAGAAAAGTGAACCTATCAAAAGGGCCATCCCAGGATGGCCTTCTGCTGTCAGATGATAATTTCTGGTGCCGAAGGAGGGATTCGAGCCCTCACGGGGGGCGAGCCCCGCCGGATTTTGAGTTTCATGCCCGGCGCCCCATCTGGCCCAGCTGGTACCGTTTAGTCCTTTGTAGTGCGGCTTCTGAGGGCTGCATCTACCTTCTGGTCCCTTCTCGTACCATCCAGTCCCAGGAATTTGGTTGGCAAAATGTTGGCAAGGGCATCCGCAATTCAATCGGTCAAGGCAGGGATATATAATGATTCTCAGAAGGTGACTTCCATGAATCAGCTTTCGACAAATGAAAAACTGGCTCTTTCCGAATTCCGTGATGCGCTGGTCACAGATTGCGGCGCATTGGATGTGCGGCTTTTCGGTTCCCGCGCGCGCGGCGAGGGCGCTGACGAGTCGGCTCTTCTGCTTAAAAGTGGTAAAATGGGGCGCTGTCAGCCGGGCCTCTTACTCGATGTTCTATGCGACTCCGGCTCTGCCGGCCGTCAAGGGACTCGGCGCCTCGAAACAGTCAGGCGTGATCCGGCTCTTCCATGAGCATCTCGTCGAGGATGGCACAATCGACAAGGAAATAGCCCGCTCCCTGAGCGTAGCCTTTGATTTGAGGAATAAATCCGATTATCGCAAGCTCGTATCGCCTCTGATGAAAAAGCTCGGAAAACATGTAATGCTGCCATAGCTTTCCTGAGCGAGGCCGCGATAATAATCAACACGCAATAGCTGAACCTGGTGCGGAAGTGAACCCGGGGCGGTTCGGTCATACTTTCCGCCACTCGTTTGCCACACATCTGCTCGAAAATGGATAAGATATACGCGCCATCCGGAGCAGACGGGCCAAAAGGAAAAAAATGATGATGATCCAGACCCACGTTCTCAACCAGGGAGGGCACGGAATCAAGAGCCGATTAACAGGCTCCTCCGTGACCAGGACTGAATACGCGCCGTGCGATTATATCTGATCAATCCTTCAAACCCGCTGGTCGCCATGACCAACGTCAAGGAGAGCCGCTGGAACCGTTACCGCGTCTGGAAGCCGCTTGGCCTCATGGTCCTTGCGGGCCTGACTCCGCCGGAGTGGGAGATCACGATCATGGACGAGAACCTAGGCGCGCCGGACTATGCGGCGCTGCCCCGGCCGGACCTCGTGGGTATCACTGCTTTCACCTCTCAGGCGAACCGGGCCTACGAAGTGGCCGCTCACTTCCGGCGTCTGGGCGTGCCCGTTATCATGGGCGGCATTCACGCAACCGCCTGTCTGGACGAGGTCATGGAGCGAGTGGATTCGGTAGTCACCGGGGAAGCCGAGGGCATCTGGCCGCAGGTCCTGGAGCACGTCCGGCATGGCGACCTGAAGCCCCGGTATGATGGAGGACTCTCGGAGGCAGGTAATATTCCACCCGCCCGTCATGATTTGCTGGCTTCGGGTTACGCCTTTGGAGCCATTCAGACCACACGCGGCTGTCCATTGAACTGCATCTTTTGCAGCGTGACCGCGTTCAACGGGGCAAAGTACCGGCAGCGGCCCATTGCGGATGTCGTGCGGGAATTCAAGTTGATCCGTGAAAAGCGCGTTCTGGTGGTGGACGACAACCTCGTCGGCACGCGCCCTGAACACATCGCCCGTGCGAAGGAGCTGTTCCGCGCCATGGCACAGGCGAACCTGCGAAAAGAATGGGTTGCCCAGACCACCATTAACTTCGCCGACGATGAGGAGCTCCTGACGTTAGCCGCAGAGGCCGGCTGCAGAGGCGTCTTTATCGGCTTTGAGTCCACGACGAAGGAAGGGCTTAGTGAAATCGGCAAGAAGTTTAACCATCGGAACGGCCGGGACATCCGTGCCTCCGTGCGTCGTATCCGGCAGCACAACATCCTGGTCGTGGGTTCCTTTATCATCGGTTTGGACACAGACGAACCGGGCATCGGCAGACGTATCGCGGAGATTGCCAGCCGGTACAGCGTGGACAATATCAACGTACTGTTTCTGACGCCTTTGCCCGGCACGCGCCTGTGGGACCGGATGAAAGCGGCGGACCGCATCACCCTCGATGGGTACCCGGAAGACTGGAAATATTACACACTGACCTTCCCGGTGGCCCGGTATAAAAATCTGTCTCTGGACGGAATCATCGCAGAGATGATTGCCTGCGACCGGACCTTCTATTCAATGCCGCGCATTCTACGCCGGGTTTGGGGCAACCTGCGGGGACGCCGCCAGCCGCTGATGAGTCTGGTGGGCAATCTCTCGTCCAGGAACAATTTTCATCTTAGCTGTAAAAAATACACGGCCTTCAAACGGTATTTGGAATAGGTGCCGTCTGGCGGCGGATGCCCCCCGGTATTAATAATCGCCTGAAAAGCGGGCTGGGCCAAGAAGGTCTCGCCCGGAATTATCACCAAAGGAAGCTTCCCGCGCAGAGTATCTGCTTCATCGATCTGAACGTCCACGAAAAAACGATCAGCTGCTGTATCAAACTGAAAGACGGCGCTGAAGTCAGGCGAGGATAGGCGGCAGCCGGCCGGGCAGCCCCGGGAAAGTGGGCCAGGTCTTTGGAATCGCCTTGGAAGTGAACGCCCGAGGCAACCATATTCACCGGTTGATGTGCGAAATCTCCAATTACCTATTGACAAGAACTTGTCATGGAGGTCCACTTCCTTTGTTTAATAAGGAGACGCCCGTTCACTAAAGCGTAGCCTTTGATTTGAGGAATAGATCTGATGATCCAGGAATCGCGCCGCCCTCTGATGAAAAGCGTGGGAACACCGGATGCCGCGCAGACCTTCCTGCGTTTCTCACGGGTTCGCAAGCCAAGGGGGTGGAGCCCGCATGAGGTACAAGATCCACCGCGGAGAACGCGAAATCGGCGGGATGTGTATCGAGGTGCAGTCAGACGACGGCTCTCGAATCCTGCTCGACCTCGGAATGCCATTGGTCACGCCCGACGGTGGGGATTACCCCAGGGACACCCCCCAACGCCCAACTGAGGCCCTGCTCGCGGACGGTATCCTGCGTCAAGTCCCCGGACTCTACCCGCACGATCCCACAGCGCCTTCGATTACCGCGATCATCCTCACGCATTCGCATCTCGATCACTACGGCCTGGCGCATCACGCGCACCCGGCGATCCCGGTCTATGGGAGCGACGGCACGATCTCCATCCTTGAGGTGGGGAGTGTGTTCTTCCCCGATGCGGCTCTGCCGTCCGACTTGCACCGTCTGCCTATGGATGATCCCGTAAAATTTGGAACGCTCTCGATAACTGCCATCCCCGTGGACCACGCGGCGCCGGACTCTCGCGCGCTGCTTGTGGAGGCAGACGGGCAGCGGCTTCTCTATACCGGGGACCTTAGGGCACACGGCCGAACTGGCTTCCGAGTCAAGAAAATGCTTAAGGATGAGCGCCTGCGAGGCGTCGACTGGCTCCTTATCGAAGGGACCACCCTGGGCTCCTCTTCTGAAACCCACGGGCTTCACAGCGAATCGGACGTCGAAGACAGACTCGTGCGTCTTGCTAGTGAGCACCGCGACGCGATGATTGCCGTGGTGGCCTCAGGCCAGAACGTGGACCGCCTGGTCTCCTGCTTCCGCGCGGCAAGACGCACCAGACGCCTTCTGGTCATCGACCCCTACCAGTCTTTTGTGCTGATGAAGCTTTCGCCCCTATCAAGGTCGATACCCCAGTTCGACTGGGAGGGTGTACGGGTCAGCTTCTCTCCCCGCCAGGTAGAGCGCCTCAAGGAGGCCGGCCTGATGGGCCTGGTCCACCGGATGGGCAAGAAGAGCCGGGTCTCCAGCGACGAACTGGCAGCGTCGCCCAGCCGATACCTGGCCTCAGTGCGCGGCAGCTACGGCATGACCAAGGTCTTCGACAAGATCGGACCCGACCGGATCGTACTCGTATGGTCCTTGTGGCGCGGCTACTGGGAACGTGAACCGTGCGCCATGCGCGCGTGGGCCGAGCGCGAGGGAGTAAAACCCCGGTTCATCCACAGCGGCGGACATGCCTGGCCGGAGGACCTCAAGAGGCTGAGGGCGGCCATCTCAGCGAAAGACACGGTCTGGGGCCATACGGATGCTGACGTGATCTAAGGAGAGGGCCAAGAGCAGGAAAATACTCCACTCGATTTCGGTTCGGCTATGTAATCTGTCCGGCGAACGCAGTATCATTTATTTAACTAACTTCATCCGGTTGAGAATCGGAAGACGACCATGAAAAAAGTCTTAATAGCTTTCGTGGTATTGGCTGCGCTCGCCTCGCTGGTTCCGTTTTTTCTATACAAAGCTGATTCCCAGTCGGAGGCCATAGCCAAGATCAATAGGAAGATTGAGCAGTCAGGGTCCTCAATGGTCGTTTTCGACGGCGGGGCGTGGCGAACCGATGCCGGCACAAAGGCGCTTGAGAAGGCCGCCGAGGAAAAGCTGGCCCAGCAGGCCGCCGAAGAGGCCAAAAGGGCAGAGGAAGCCAGATTGGCGGCCATTGCGGCTCAGGAGTGGTCAGAGCAGGAGACAGTGGGCGCATCAGCGGTGCCGGAAGTAAGCTGTGAAGAACTGATTGCCCAGTGGGAGGCCCAGTACGCCGGCGTGCCCTCCTATATGCGCGGGGCGCCGATACCCTGTGGTCCCTGCGCCGGCTACGCCTCTAGGTGGACATGCGAACAGGCCATTGGCCCACAGTATTGACAGGCCACCGGAGCTTTAAGAATGAATAAGTTAGCGGATGTGGACTTGACCCGCTTTCGTTGAATCCCCTCCGGTACGAAATTAATTTATTTTGTGTATGAAAGCGGGTCAAGTCCATACCAAAGTTTTAGCTAGCTAAGGCATTGTGGAGAACCAGGAAAAGGAATACGCGGTGAAAGCCGAGTTCGAAAACTTATGCGGCCGAGCCGTGGCCTGCAGATCATGTTTCGAAGAAGGGCTTGTAGCTCCTTCGCTCATCGACTTGGCGCAACCCCGCTGGGTCGGTCCGAAGTATGCTGCCGCGGAACGCCGCGTTGTGGCCGTCATGCTCAATCCCGGGAGCGGGGAGTCCCGGAAAGACGGCGCCAACGAGCGTTTCCGCAAACTGATCCGTGATTTTGCCAACGGCTCGGGTTCCCTTGACGCCGTCCTCGGGCACCAATCTCGCGACATGGTGAACTGGAACCGGGGCCGTTTCCTACCATTCTATACTGACGGACTCGGCTTGAGGATGGAAGCGATCGCCTTCGCCAACGTCGCCTGGTGCGGTACGCGTGGCAATAAGTACCCCGTGCCAATGCTCGAGCAATGCTTCGCACGCCACACCGGGGAGCTGATTGAGGTCCTCAAACCCGACATCGTTCTGCTCTCCGGTAGCCGCACCCACCGGTTCGCCCAGCAAGTCCGACAGCTGCTTCCTGGATGCCGGGTCATTCCCATGCTCCATTACGCTCATCGAAAAGGGCGTGTGGCGCAAATCCGAGAGCTTCAGCGGGCACGCGGGCAAATCGAAGCCAGATACTAGGATGCGTAGGCATTGTCTGCCCAATTTATTGCTGAAGGTGCTGTTCTCTGTAATCCTCAAAATTCGGACTCTGAAATCACTCGTAATGTGGGATATGGGTCTTTCTGGGACGTTCTGGAGCCTCCGGGCCCACCGACCCGATCCCTTGGTCCCGTGCTTTATCTGGGGGCTTCGCGGAGCTCCGCGTGACTCCGCAGCGGTCTTAGGGCTTCTTGCCTCGGAAACCTCGGAAAAGGCAAAGTATGGTAGAGAGGAGGCTGTCGCTCAAAGCTGTTCCAGATATTCTCGCTAGCCTAGTAGAATCAAATTATGCCAAGCGGCCGGCATACCCTTTCAGCGTCTTAAGCCCTCGTGGGGTACTACTTTCCGCGCCTCTATCCAATCCATAACGTCTCTTAAGCTATAACGGACGGAACCACTGATTTTTACGTATGGGAACCCTCTATGGAGAGAGCGGTCGTTTCGCAAGGTATATACCGATCTCCCCGTGATTCGGGCGACCTCATGCTCGTTCAAGTACCGATCCCCTAGCTTTTCCATAAGCTTAGTCATGACTTCCTCACTTTCCTAGGACTAATAGATTCATCCCTTCTCCTGGACTCTTATAAGGGAATGCCGGGTCGCATGTCACTCTAGCAGGTGAACCGGACGCACTGATTTGCGGGTTTGTAGCAGGATAAACCGAGGATGCTGCTGTGAGCCGCCTTATATACCCCCCCTTTTCCTTGATGATTTAAAAGAAACTTTACGTATGGAACCCTCGAGAAGGCAGTCAATAAATTGAAAAGACATTTTGTGGAATCTAGGCAGCCTCTCTGACCCAGGTTACAAAATCAGGCGGCGGCTTGTGAGTGCTTATAAAGTCTTGGAATACCGACCTTGAGGAAAAATCGCCACAAAGACGACTTTTTTGGAACAAAGTAGGATAGCACGCTCCTATTTTCTGTCCGGTCTGGGTTGTAAAATAAAAATAGAATAGCAAAGTCACTTCAGCGCGGTGTCGACCGAGGGCAGATATCCAAGACTGAGGGCTCTGAAGGGGAGTGAGGTGGCGGCAGAACTCAAACATATCCTCCAGATCCTGGCTCAACATCCTGATGGGATGGAACGCCCGGAGCTGCTTCTAGCCCTCCGTGAGCGCTGGCCGAACTTGATGCCGGAGCAACTGGAGCGCTATATCGTTTCCGCTGGCGATGCCGTTAGCGAAGCGAAAGGTCGTCTCTTCGCTGCCCAGCCACAGTCAGCGGGCGATGCCATCGAGATGACGCACGAGTTCGAACTGCGACGTTTCGTGGCGATTGACCTGGAGTCTGTGGTGAGGCCAATTGTAGACGAGCCCTATCGCGAGCAGCACGCCTTCCAAATCGGTGCGGTGCGCTTCGGTCCTGATGATGAGTGGATGCGGAACGCCTCAGTATTCAACATCTTTGTAGAGCTGCCCAGCAAAGAGCGCGAACAGCTTATTCACCGGGATGACATCCGTGATCGCTACCTTGAGAAAAAGCGCCCCGCAGCAGACGCCCTTGAGCGCTTACGAACTTACTGTCGGGGGGCTGATGTCCTAGTCGCTTATAATGGTATTGCTCACGACTTCCCCCTGCTGGAACGTGAATTCGAGCGGGCGGGTTTGCCGCCCCTCTACGAGATGCGGCGCCGCACGCGCCCCCGGCTTGTCGACGGCCTCTACCTGGCCCAGGCCCTTTGGCCGATTCCTCCCCGCCAGCATCAGTTGAAGCAGCTCCTAAATCGCCTGGAAGTCGACGTTGAGGAGCTGTCCTGGCACGACGCGCTAGACGACGCCAAGATGCTGATCGAGCTCTTAGAGCACGGGGCCCAGGAGTTGCTTGCGAGCTGGGATCCGGAGTTGCTCTCCCTCGTTTCCTCAGCCGCGCGGGGTTCTGATGCCTGGACCCTGTTGCTTGCTCTATTTCCTGGCTCCGTCGAGCGACGAGCATTTGAAGGTCGCGATGTGAAAGGCGTGCTTTCACGCTCCCTGTCCGAGCGGAAACCGCTTAGGACCGACAGGGAGAAGGATAAAGCGGAGACTGATGCGGTGTCGGCGAAGTTCGAGCTGCCAAGCCACCTCCTTGGCACCGCTGGCGAGGTTGATATCGACCGCTTGATCCAGGCCGTCAAAGGCAAGCGGGCGGAGGCCCGCCCCTCGCAACGCGAAATGATTGCGAGGATGCGGGAGGCCCTGACACCAGCTTGCCAGATCATGATTGAAGCCCCAACTGGTGTTGGCAAGAGCTACGCCATTCTTGCGGTGGCCCTGGAGTGGCTCGCCGCCGATACCGATAACCGCGTTATCATCTCCACCTTCACCAAGCAGCTTCAAGGCCAGCTAGCCGGGGACATTGAGCATCTCAACGCCGCTGCCATTCCGGGCCTCGTCACAATGGCCGACATGGTCAAAGGGGCACGCAATCGTCTCTCGCTACGTGGTCTTGCGATCACGCTGTCCGAGCTGACCCAGCCCGAGCCGCGTAGGCGGCGTGTCTCGCGAACCCGAGCCGCATTCGGAGATGATGCCCGCTTCCGCGATCTCGTCATCTACCTGCTCTTGCGCTTTGTCGCCGAGGGCAGGCCAACCGAAGAATGGGAAGCACGCTCCGTGGACCGCGTCGACGTGCCAGCCTTCTTCGATGAGTATTGTCCAAGGCGGCTGGGGCTTTATTTGGCCTCACTGTCCCAGGCCGATGCCGGCGATTTCCCGGCCGGCCGCGGCGAGGTTTCCCGCCATACAGCGTATGTCGATGAAGCCCTTCGCTCTCGTCGACTGGTGATTGCCAATCACGCGCTCCTCCTTTCCCACCTGGACGAGTTCCAGAAGTTGGGCGGCCGGACCTTGCTGATCGTCGACGAAGGCCATGAGCTGGAGAACGCCGCCACCGGAGCCCTGGGCGCTTCGGTTGAAACCGGGTTGTTAGAAAATCTTGTAAGCGGTGTCCGCGACTGGCTTTCCGATCAACCGCGTCATGAGGCGCTGGCCGAACTGGAGCAAGGGGCACGAGATCTCGACCTTATGCTCGACGATGCTCGCCTTCATCGTGCCGCGCTACAGGCCTTCGATACAGCCGAGGTTGATCCCCTTGGGCGGGCCATCCTGAGAACTATCACTGTTGCTAGTCCTCTTCAGGGCGACGCCCATGTGGAACCGATGGAGCATTTGGCTCGGGAACTCCACGGTATCTATGCCCAGATGCGGCGGCTGAGCAGAGCGCTTAGGCGTGCCCCTGAGCCTGCCGATTCTTTCGATGCCGATCGTCTCGCCGGATTGCGCGATCGCTCGCGGGATCTGATGGAAGGGCTGGCGCGGGTTGTCGCCGACATCGATGCGGTGCTCGCCCCGCCCCTGGAGGCGGGCGGCGCTTCCGGTACCGGCGTGCGCCCGGCGAGCCAAGAGGGAGTCGGCGGGGAAGACGAAACAGGCTCAGTATCGACTTCCAGCGAGGACGGAAGCGAGCAACTGGTCATGCTGGATCCCAACCAGTTACCTGAACCCGGGCCTGAGAGCGAAGAGTTACAGGGATACGAGAAGCCCGCACCCGCCCGAGATGAGGGCTATTCTAACCGTGTCGTCTGGGCAGAGGAGGTTGAGCAGCTTCGCCCCGGTTCGCCGCGTGACTACCGCTTCCAGCTTACTAGCTCGCCGATCACCCTCGGACGCGAGTCTCGGTGGAACAACTTTTTGACCACCTTTCAACGCGCATACTTTGTATCCGCGACGCTGCGGGTTGCCGAGTCTTGGGACTTCATTCGCGAACGCCTGGCGTTGGGCGAGGGAGTCGAGGCGCTCGCTCTCCCCTCGCCCTTCGATCCCAGCACGCAGACCCGACTCGTCTGCTTTGAGGACTTCCCATCCTGGGCAGAGCATGACGAGGCAGCGATGCGAACTATCGCCTACCAACTCGCGGGCTACGCGCAGGAGGTGATCGGGATCGAAGAGGAGGGCCGGGCTTGGGAGAACGGGGCCCTGGTTCTGACGACCTCGCGCGCTGCTGCAGCCGGGATCTTCGACCATCTGGCCCGCCTGCGCGTCGCCGCGGGACAAACCTTTCCTTTGATCTCGGCTGGGCTTGAGGGTAATCAGCGCGCCATTGAGACTTTCAAGCGTGAGGGCGGGATTGTCGTCGGCACTCGAGGCCTCTGGCAGGGCGTAGACGTCGATAATTCGAAACGCCTGCGCCTGGTCTGGATCAACAAGCTACCCTTCGCCTCCTTCACCGACCCAGTTATCGCCGCACGGCGCGAGATAGTCCGTCAACGAGCCGAAGTTGCCGGAGCCGATGATCCAGATGCCGTCGCCACCGAAAGTTACTACCTGCCGCTGGCCGCGCTCTCCTTTCGCCAGGCCGTCGGCCGCCTGATCCGCTCTCAGGAGCACCGAGGCGTGATCATCATCTCCGATCGTAAGCTGGCCGGACCGACACGGCTACGACGGTTATACCGCCGCGTCTTCTTGGGCTCGCTCGATCCCGGCTTCCTCGTTGCTGATCCAGAGACCGAAGAGCCGACCGGCGGTAACGTGATGACAATGGTCGAGGGATGGCGGCGCATCTTCTCCTTCTTGGTCCAGATCGGAATCCTGGATCCCAAGAGAGCTATGGAGTTGAGCGAGGAAGAGGCACTCTTCGCATTCACGGAGTTGCCAGAAACGCGAGCGATCCTCTCTGAGGAGCTCAGCCCTGCGGAAGAAGCGGAGCTGCGCGGTCAAGGGCTTGAGGCGCTTGCCAATGATCTGGTCAGCCGCTGCCAGCGCATCGCGGCCCAGCTTCAGGGTGGGCGCAAAGACCTAGTTCTGAAACCGAAGCAGGCTGAGGCCATACAGGCTCTGGCCTGGGATCGCGACGTTCTTGCAATTCTCCCCACAGGATACGGCAAGAGCTACGTCTTCCAGCTCCCGGCCTTGGCCCGGCCGGGGGTGACAATCGTCGTCAGTCCTCTGGTTTCACTTATGACCGACCAGGCCCTCAGCTTAAACAGAACGATTGGCGGGCGGGTGCGGGCCCTGGTTGCGCCGATGCGGGAGTCGAACTCCCGCACGGGTAAAAGCGAAGTTGAGGAGGAGCTTCGCGGCACGCGAAGCCATGGGATCAAGCTAATCTATCTCTCGCCCGAACGTCTTTGTCAGCGTCAGTTTCAGGACTGGATCCGCATCGGCGTCGAGAAGGGAATCGTGCGCCTTGTCGCCATCGACGAGGCCCACACATTCGTGCAGTGGGGAGAGGACTTTCGCCCAAACCTGCGCCGCGCTGAACAGTTCCTACGGCAGCTAAAGGTTAAACATCCCGACCTCCGCACTATGGCCCTCACTGGAACTGCTAACGAAACCGTTCGTGAGGGCCTGCGCCGGTCCATTTTCGACATTGGTCCGGGCAAGGAACGTGAGGACTTTGCCTTCGTGCGCGCCAACCCGCTTCGCCCCGAGCTAGCCCTTTACCGACGATCCCTTCCACAAAGGCAGGGCGGCCCGCTCTCGGTGGCTGGCCTAGTCGAGCGCGTCGTGGAGGCGATCGACGGCCATGCCATTTTCTACTGCCTGACTGTGCGTCAGGTCGATCAGCTTTACGCCCATCTCTCGGATCACCTACAGGGCCATCCGATCGAGGTCCTTCGCTACCACGGACGGCTTACCAGCGCCGAGCGAGCGGCCGTTGCCAACCGCTTCAAGTTGGCTCCCGCCCAAGACGAGGACGGCTACCGAAGGCTGGTTGTTGTCGCCACGTCGGCCTTCGGCCTCGGCATCGACCGCCGCGACATCCGCGCTGTCTTCTGCGTGTCGCCGCCTACGGATCTGGCCGCTCTCTATCAGCAACTCGGCCGTGCCGGCCGTGACCGCGCTGCCCGCCCTGAGGAACCTGGTCCTTACACCGCCGGTCTAGCTGCCATCTATCCTCGGGCACGCCGTACCATCTCCTTCATGACACGTCGGCAGATCCGCGAGGACCTCCTCTTGCGGATGGCGGCTTTGCTCCTGACTGGTGAGTCACCTCTCTCGACTCAGGCTCTTGCCGAGGATCTGATTGAAGAAGATCTCCGAGCCCGACGCCTTTCTGAAGAGGAGGCCAGTGACCCGGCGACCAGCGACGCCTACGAGACAGCGATGGTCCGAGTCCTCGCCGAACTAGCCGACCGCCGCATCCTCAGCGATCTCGGCGACTTCCCGGTCCGCATCGCCCTGCGCCGCGGCGACTGCGAGGCCCCGCCCGAAATGGAGCAGCTAATTGAAGCGATCATGGCCGAGGTAGGAACAGATCGACAGGTCCAGCTCATTCCCCTCTACGAGCGCCTGCGCGATCGCTTCGAGGACGAGTTTGCTGATCACGGCGCCCTTTGGTCTGCTCTACTCGAACTTCACACTCTCGGCTACCTCGATGTCAGCCAGTGGCCGAATCGCGGCCACAACACGGCTGTGGAGTTTCACTCACGTGAAGTTCCCGTCGACCTTGCGGCTTCCCTGGCGCGCCGGCAACAAGAGGTCGAGAGCGAGGTGAACCTGCTCGACGAATGGTTCGGCTCGAAAGAGTGTGTCAACGAAGACTTGCGCAAGTACTTCGCTGCCGAGACATTGCCCTCGGGCACTTGCGCTGAAGATGACTGCCGCTGTTCCAGTTGCTGGAGCCGGACAGCAACTGAGGCTCGCGAACCAGCCCTATTACAGGCTTTTATGAGCGGCGAGCTACGACCGGCCTCGGCCACGGGCCGCGGCCGTAAGCGCGATCAACAGCGTCTCGACGGTATGGTCCGTAACCTGCTCTGGAATAACCGACAGGGCCTCGGCGACCGCCTGATCTTCGCGGTATTACGCGGCGACGACCACTATTACAACACAACGGAAAAGCGCCGCAAGCCACTTTGGCCTCGCCTGGCGCTGAGTCGCTTTCGCGGAGCAAAACCCGGTTTGCGCCCCGAAGGTCTGCGCCAGTCCCTGGGCCGTCTAGAAGCGGCCGGCGACATCGTACGCCAGGGCGGTTTCTGGCGCCTGCGGGAGCAAGTTGAGGAGGAGCGCCGGCGCGCTGAGGACCAAGCTGCATCGCGGGCTGGAGCCGAGGTGCGGCAATGACTTTCTTCTATCCCGAACTGACACTCGGTGCCGACGCCCTTTCGTACTCCAGGCAACAGGAAGTCAGCGGATTCCTTGTCGAAGTGGTACGCCAGCGAGGCTTTCCGCTGCACGTCGCCAACCTCTGGAACGCCCTTTACTTTCGCTGGGATCTGGAGCAGCACCGGTACGTGGCGGCAACCATCGAGCCCGCGCGCATCCCGCGCCGGGAGATGAATACGCGCGACGATCCACTGCCCGTCGGGGCCTTCGTGCGCGTGAAGACGAAAACAAAGGCAGGAGATCTCTGGGCCGAGGTTATCTACAAGGAGGGTGCCGATCCCGATGTTAAGACCGATTACCTACCGCCCGCACTCTGTGGCAGATCGAGCGAGATGATTGCGATCGATGGGCGGCAGGCGGTAGTTCTGCGGGAACGTTACGTCCTCGATATAGGAGCCTTTGGGCTGGAGCAAAACAAGATCAGACCGGCGGCATACCAGCGCCTGCTGCAGCGGGCCCGTTGGTTGGATGAGCGCGGCCATCTTGTGCTGGAGGCCGTGTATGCCCCCGAGGATGCACAGCTTGAGGATGTCGACTTGTATGTCAACTATCTTCTCGACCATCACCGCGAGGGACTACTGGCCTTCTGCTTTAGCGAGGAGCCGAGTGAGGAGGAGTTGCGCGAGGCAGTAATCCGCAGTTTCGCCTCAGTCCGGGACTTGGCCTTGGCCCGCCCCGAGATCTGCTCTTGGCGCCAAAAGCTGTTCTTCGACGGAGCGAGATTCCGAGAGCAGATCGCCGATCCGGGCGACCGCCCGCTGGCAGCTGGCGACCTCAGCCATTTATTCGGCAGCTTGGGACGCCTCCGAGGAGATAGGCGTATTTGCTATATGGCTCTCGGCCCGTACCTCGACGACCTCCTCTCCCGCGACGGCTATGAGGATGAAGAGCGGGCGCTGATGCGTGGACCAGCCTACGTCAGAGCTGTCGCTTATGCCAACAGCTATATCAGTGATCGCCTAGAGGGCGAGGCCCCTAGGGGCCTGCTTGAGGGCGGCATACACTTGCGCTTGGACGACGACTGGCAGGCCGGGGGCGTGTGGCGTTGTGAGCAGATCGATGGCCCCAGTTCAATCACCTTCCTTCCTCCCGATTTGCCCCTGCACCTCGGTCTTGCGGAAGCTGAGGGTGTCGCAGAGAGCGAGTCAGAAGCAGGCGCACAGCCAGAGGCCGTTACGGTGCACAGCTTCACTGTCGCGCTGACCGGGCGCGATATCGCCGGTGGGGTATTGCGGCTCCCTCCGCGAGTAGTCGGCGAGGTTTCAAATTCCCAACCTACAACGCTGCGACTGCGTCATGATGGGGATTACTGGGAGCAGGAGGCAGCTCTTGATCGCGCCACGGCTCAAGTAAACGGAATTCCTTGGCCGCCCTCCTTCTATCCGGGGATCAGGGTATACGGCAACATTGAGCGCGGAGGAAGCATAATCGCAATCCGAACGAAAGTAGTCATCGAGCCAGTGGTGATTGATGGAGTGGAGTTGCGCTACGAGTTCATCGATAGCGTCTATCAACGTGAGACAGCTGGCCCGCAGCTGTCAGGCGAAGAAAGGCACGGGGCAACGACGATCAACGAGCTAATCTATCGAGCTTTTCGTCGCCACGGTCGCGATGTTGGCGAGGAAGGAAAAGCCTTGACCTACGGTGAGTTAGTTCGCGCCGTTCTCGGTCCGGGCGCGCGGGCCAGCGAGTCTGGCGCCCTTGCCCTGGCGCTCGCGGTCACGAACCTGGAACGCCGCGAAGCCGACTACATTTGGCGGCCGCGAATGACGCGTCGTACCTCTGTATCCGACCGCTCGGTCCTCGAGGCCTACGGGGTGGCGCAAAATCGGCGACGCCTGCGTCGCATCGTTCGTCATCACTACGTGCCCATGTACCTTCGCCACATGCGCCGGCGGGGTGTGGGTGCCGAGAAAATCCACACATACGCCGAAGCGCGTGTTCGGTATGGGATGCAGGGCATTCTGCCTGAGGAGTTGCCCGATAGCTACACCTGGGTCGAGCCATACGAGTGCGGGACCCCACCGACATCCTGAAATCCATGACGTTTGGCGTAGAGTAAGAGAGGTGAGACTATGAACTTTGTGGCCATTGATGTAGAGACCGCGAATGCCGATATGGCCTCGATCTGCCAGATTGGCCTTGTGATGTACGAGAATGGAGTCCTGCTGGAAGAATGGAAGACCTACGTCGATCCGGAGGACTACTTCGACGGAACCAATGTATCTATCCATGGGATCGATGAGTCTGTCGTAAAAGATGCCCCAACTTTCCCAGAAGTGGCCGATACTCTTTATTCATATCTTGAAGGCAAAGTAGTTGCCTGCCATACGCACTTCGATAGGGTGGCGATACACCAAGTAGCTCAGCGGTATGGTATTGCCGTACCTGAAACTACTTGGCTTGATTCGGCACGGGTAGCACGGCGAGTATGGATGGAGTGCGCACGGAAGGGGTACGGGGTATATGACGTATGCAAAATGCTCGGCTATGACTTCAGGCATCACGATGCTTTAGAGGACGCGAAAGCGGCAGCTCATATCATTATTGCCGCGATAAATGAAAGCGGACTGGATCTAGATGGCTGGCTCATGAGAGTGCGGCAGCCGATTGATCCCTCAGCGGTAAGTTTCGGTGCTTCCATTAGGCGTAAAGGAAATCCAGAAGGCGTTCTTTATGGCGAGGTTCTTGTCTTTACCGGCGCACTTGAGATACCGCGTCGAGAAGCATCTGATCTGGCCGCTGCTCTTGGGTGCCAAGTGGCATCCGGAGTCACGAAGAAGACAACCATGCTGGTCGTCGGTGACCAAGATATTAAGAAGCTTGCAGGACATGAGAAGAGTTCTAAGCATAGAAAGGCAGAAGAGCTAATGAAAAAAGGGAGTCCGATACGAATCCTCAAGGAAAGTGATTTCAAAGAGCTGGCGAAGTTGTCCGATGAAATCGCCTAGCATAATAGCCATGTCACACGCAGGCGCCGTCCTTGGGGGGACTCCCGGGCGAAGGAACGTGGAGATATGCATAGGATGTGATTGAGGTTCTGCTCCTAACGTGGGAAATGGGGCCATTCTGGGACGTTCTGGGGTCTTCGGGAGTTCCGGTCTGGAACCAGGACTCCCATGCCTATTCGGGGGCCCATAGGGCTCCACGGCTCCGCGGTGATTACGTGAAACTCAAAGCCAGCTAGTAGTCGCGGCCAAGCTCTCCCGCCGGCCGCGAAATCCCGTGTAACGCCGCCCGTTTCGCCATGTCCGTTACGCCCCGCCCCTAATGAACAAAGGGCCCGCGAGGCATAATCCGTACCAAGTCGTTACACCTGGCAAGTTCCGCCCGCCCCTTTACACGGACGCGGGGTCCCACCCCGGGCGAGAGGATGCAGCCCCCTTCCGCGCCTGTCAATCAATCATGCGGCAATCGCCGCGGGGTCGATCCTGCTGCACCGACAGCCTGATGAGGCCGTTCGGGTTGCCGATCATCATGCCGATGAGCTCGTCGGTGACGAATCCCATCTCGGCGTTTCCTGGACCTCCACGGGTCATCCGTTGGCCCAGTGTATGGGTATGAAATCCACTTAACTTTGGATCTGGGACCAAATGCGCAGCTTTGGTCGACCTTTACCGATGGCTGTGGACTTCGATACAGACGGTAAGCCATGACCTCGGTCAGCGTTCTGGGTTTAGCAGGAAGACGCGCTTGGTGGATATTGAGACGCTGCTCGTAATGTGGGGTATGCGGCCGCTCTGGGAGGTTCTGGAGCCTCCGGGCCCACTGACCTAATCCCTGGCTCCCGTGCTTTATCTGGGGGGCTTCACGGAGCTCCGCGTGGCTCCACGGCGGTTTTAGGGCTTCTTGCCTCGGAGCCTGTTGTCGATGAATGGCCCTATTCGGCTCCAAGTTACGCCGCATTGTACCGCATACAAAAATCGGGTAGCACTTGCAATGCTATGAACGGTTGGACTAATTAAAAAAACTGAGATGGCCGAATTAGCAGTTAATCAGGCATATCTTGCGCGAAATGAGTAGATGGCAGAGCCAAACCACCAACACAGAAAGGAAGAATTTATGGATCTCAAAACCTGGTTGTTAGGTCAGGCAGGGCTGCGCATGGAGCTATATGCAAATCTAGTGTATGACACCTCATTGATCAGGCGACGCTCCTGTC
>JACUUL010000004.1 GCA_014859345.1 Thermoleophilia bacterium | reverse complement strand
GCGCAGCCCTTGCCCTGGCAGGGAACCGTCTCTAGAATCGCAGCTGTTTGCAAATAGCTGTTTGCAAATCATGGAGCCCGAGTGGTGGAACTGGCAGACACAAGGGACTTAAAATCCCTCGCCTGCGGGTGTGTGGGTTCGAATCCCACCTCGGGCACCAGCCCATAATCTTGCCGTCCCTGGTTGAAAAAATAGAACCTGGGAACCAGGATCGAAAAATCCGGAGGAAAGTCAGCGGCGGCTGCGAGAGAAGTCAGCGGCGGGGGATCGCGGGGCTCTTTTCCAGCAGCACCGTGGTGCCGGTGTGTCCGGCTTCCACTACCACGTTGTCCATCAGGCTGCTCATGATTCCCAAACCCAGGCCTTCAGACGCCGGTGGCGGCAGAGGAATCCCGCAGCCGTGATCCTGCACCTCAATGACGAAGTTATCCCTGTCTTCATAGCAGTTGATCTCGATAGTCATCTGAGAAGGCGGACAGGAAACCGCGTAGGCATGCCGGACCACGTTTGTCGAGGCCTCCGACAGCGCCACCTTGATGTCCGCGACGCTTTCCTCGCTAAAGCCCGATTGGTTGGCCACGGACGCCACAACCAGCCTGACCAGCGAAAGATATTCGGCTTTGGCCGGGACCACCAGATGAAGCAACTGGTTCATTGTCGCGCTAACTTCTTTCAATATTAGTAGGGCCTCCTCATTTCCGTACCGGACAGATTCTGGCGCAATGAATTTAGCGTTCTTCGCAACAGCCGGGATACATGCATCTGGGAGATATGAAGCCTCTCGGCGATCTCTGTTTGGCTTAGCCCTTCTATAAAACGCAAGTAAAGCAAGTTTTGCTCCCTGGCGTCAAGGTTTGACATCGCTCCGGCCAGACTAAGCCGCTCATCCAGCATTTCCAGCGCCTTATCCTCGCCGCCAACGATGTCCAGAAGGGATAGATCTCCTTCGTCAGTGGTTGTATCCAGCGATGCGACGGCCACAGCTTCGCTGCTTTCCAGACTTTCGATCACTTCCTCTTCCGTGAGCCCGATCTCCCCGGCGATCTCGGCTACGCTGGGAGACCGGCTGTGTTCCTGCGAAAACTTCTGGATGGCTGCGTTCAGGGCATGGCTCCTCTCCCTGAGTCCCCGAGGCAACCGGATTGCTGAAGCCCGGTCTCGGAAATAACGCCTAAGCTCGCCAACGATGGTAGGAACCGCATACGTAGTAAATTGCACATTTCGATCAGGTTCAAACCTGTCAATCGCCTTAAGCAGCCCCATCGAGGCCACCTGCACCAGATCATCAAGAGGCTCGCCCCGATTAGCAAAGCGCCTGGCCAGCGAGTGCACCAGGTCCATATAGGCGTCAACCAGCACCCTTTTTACTTCAGGGTCGTTGTTTTCCTGGTAAGTCTGGAACAGAGAGTTAATCTCTTCCCTGGACAGTTTCTGGCGCCTTGAGGGCAATTCGAGTCAGGAACCGGGCAGATTTTTAACAAGAACCACGTCTAAGCCACCATCGGGATTTGTTACCTCTCGCACGCTATCGGCCAGGCTTTCCAGCAGGAAACGGCTATATCTGCCGACTTTGCCATGCCCGTTGTGAAGGATGCAGCCGTGAGCGGCGATTTCAAGCCGGTCGTCATGAAATATGTAGTCTACGCAAAAATCAACTTCTCCGGCGGTATGCTGGCTGAGAAATGACCTGAACAGTTCCTCTACGGCTGTATTCAGGTCGTCGGCGTCATCAATGCTGAGGCTGGCGCGGCTGGCGACCGCGGTAGTAGCCATGCGCACGACCTTCGACATCGCTTCCCTGGCGGGAACAGCGATATTTACCTCATCGTGTAGTTTGTTCTTTTCCATGTCATCAAATGTTTTGCTGCTAAGTAGCGGTATCATCCGGGGACTTAGCCATATGATTTAATTATACAGGAATGCACCTATTCAGGAATGAACCGCCATGCCGTCAGGTGCAGCCCTAACTGCTATAATTGACTATATCCACAAACGGGTAAAAAGAATCATGAAAAAAACATCAAAAACAGAAAATAGAGAACTCTGCGAACTGCAAAAGTCTCTTGGAATCGAGGCCTGGTGTACCCAGGAATCATGCATTTACTGGCGGCTGCTGGAACCGCAGGACATCGATGGCTTGAGCGAGAAAGGCTGCGGACTTCAGCATTACAAGATAGTGGACAGCATCACTCCAGAGATGGCCGACTGGCTGTTGGGCATGAAGCGTCGGCTGGAAGACATCACTCCCGAATCCGCAAAATCAAGGATTACCTTCCGTCGCAGAGAAGAAAAAAAATAGCTGCCGCAGCGTTTACCTCACCGAAATAAGGGTAAATTTTTTGTAGGTAAAGCGAATGAAGCGGTAATATCATGAATCTAAGGGGCAGGACAATCGGGATACTGATAGCGACCGGCTTTGATGATTCACAAATCGTCAAGGTGGCGGAGGTGCTGCGAAGCCGGGAAGCGAAGGTAGTCATAATCGGTACCGGCGACACTGGCGCGGTCGCCGTCGCGGGCCGGCAGGGATCATTGTTAAGACCTGATGTGGTCCTGGCGGAGGTTTCCGCGTCTAGCCTGGACGCGATCATAGTTACCGGCGGCGAGTCCGTCATCAGAATCAGGCCTGATGAGAGGGCAATGACGCTTCTTCTGGAGATGGCCTCCCAGGGCAAGCCGATCGGCGCCATATGTAACGCCACAGCGGTGCTTGCGGCGGCGGGACTGGTGTCCGGCAGGCGCGTAACCGGGGACATGCTGGTAAAACGTGATCTTGCCCAAGCCGGCGGCTGTTATCTCGAACAGGGCGTTGTGGTCGACCACAATCTTGTCACATCCCGCACAACCGAAAATATCACGCATTTTCTGGATGCGATTTCGTTCCTTTTGGAACCGGCGCCGTCTCTCCGCTAAAAAAAGTGGCGCTGTAAAAGCGCTTCGTTCCTCATTGATTCCTACAGTTTTTCTTGGCATGATCGAATGTGGGTGTTTCTTTCTGTCTCCGCCGCGATCAAGAGACATGGCTTCTGGCTCTCCTGATTAGCGTGGCGAAAGAGCGCCTCGGCATAAGCAGCATTTTGGTTTTGAGATAACAGCAACAGGAACCGGAGTCCAGCAGGGATCCGTGGCCGGAAAATACCGTGACCTCATCAGAATGGCAAACGACAAAAAAATACTGGTAGTCGACGACGAGGCAAGTGTCAGGCGGCTTGTCGCTTCTTACCTGGCCAGGGAAGGGTATCAAATCCTGGAAGCGTCCAATGGCGACGAGGCCATCAAAATCGCACGGCGGGAAAAGCCGGCGCTGGTCGTCCTGGACCTGATGCTTCCCGGCATTGACGGGCTTGATGTGTGCCGTATTCTCAGCCAGGAATCGGATTCATTCGTACTGATGCTCACCGCCCGCAGTGAAGAAACGGACAAGCTGGTGGGGTTAGGCCTGGGTGCTGATGACTATCTCACCAAGCCATTCAGCCCCCGTGAGCTTGTGGCCCGGGTGAAGGCGATACTGAGAAGGGGCCGCGCGGCAAGGGCGCCATCGAAGGTGACGGCAGGCGCAGTAGTCATCGACCGCAATCGCCACACCGCTGCGGTTGATGGCAGGAACATCGACCTAACCGCGAGAGAGTTCGAGATTCTCAATACGCTGGCGTCGCGGCCGGGAATGGTGTTTACCCGGGAGCAGCTCCTGGAGCAGGTCTGGGGTTATAGCTATTTCGGAGACCCGCGTGTGGTCGACGTGCACATGGCCAAACTGAGAAAAAAAATCGAGGATGATTCAGCCAATCCCCGGCATATCAAGACCATCCGGGGCGTCGGATACAAACTGGAGACATGAAATGAGCCAGGCTGTAAAAAAATTTGAAATAAGGGGATTTCATCAGATCTGGTGGAAGCTGCTGTTCACCTATCTCGCGGTGGCGGCTGCGAGTCTCGGAGTGGTGATAATCATCACGAGGGAAGTCTCTGCCCAAAATTACAGCCTGCACGTGCAGCATATGGCCGAACGGGGCATGGGCGGCATGATGATGTCCAGTCCGATGATGAGCGACCTTGAAAGCGCCTTTAGCGAAGCCATAAATAATTCGCTGATCTGGGGTGGCGTCACGGCTGTTTTGCTGGCCGTCGTCCTCAGTTTGATCATTTCCAGGCGGATCACCCGCCCGATACATGATATGGCCGCAGCCACGGAGCGGATAGCTGAAGGCGACTATGAGCAGAGGGTAGATATATCATCAAGGGACGAGATCGGCAGCCTGGCTCACAGCTTGAATGAGATGGCAGCCAGCCTGGATGAATCCCGGCGTTTACGGCGGGAATTGATGTCGAATATCGCCCATGAGTTAAAGACTCCCCTGACCAGCATCTCCGGATACATGGAGGCCCTGGAAGATGGCGTGGCGCCCGCGAACGCCGAGACGTACGGGCTTGTACGGCGGGAGGCGCTCAGGTTAAGCCGGCTGGTGGAGGACATGCAGCGGCTCACCAGGGCCGAATCCGGGCAGGAACAGCTCGACATGGTCAAAGTCGAGCCGGAGCCGTTTCTGGAACGCGTTGCCCGGAAGATGATGCCACAATTTGCGGAGAAGGGCGTCTCGCTCGATGTCGCTGCTGCAGATGGAGGCCCCAGGCTGCTGGCGGATGAGGACAAGCTCGATCAGATAATCGTCAACCTGCTGGACAACGCCCTCCGGTACACCGGATCCGGAGGCAGCGTCCGGGTGAATAGCTATCCACAGGACGGCATGGTTGCCATCGAGGTAACCGATACCGGTCAGGGGATCGATGCCCGGGATTTGCCGCATATATTTGAAAGGTTCTACCGCGCCGACAAGTCACGGGCCCGCACAAGCGGCGGCACAGGTATCGGCCTGACCATAGTCAAACAGTATGTCGATGCCCTGGGCGGCCGTATCCAGGTAGAAAGCAAAGTCGGCGAGGGCACGATCTTCACCGTTATGCTGCCGCCTGCGTCTTCATGAAATCTTCACGTTCGATTCACCTTTCCTTCATCACGGCTGGCGATAATTACAGTGAAGAAAAAAGAGTGGATGATTTCAGGAAACAGGAGGAGGTGTTCTAATGTATAAAGCGGCATTTTTCACATTGCTTTCACTGGTGGTGCTTTTTGTGGCTGTATCGGTTGTGTTCGCCCAGGAGGGAATCACCGGTCCCGGGATTGGAGCCAGGATGATGCAGGCCCCTGGCGCAGGCGCCACGCCTCCCGGAACTCCAGCGCCGCCTGCCGGCGATAACGGTGGAACCACTGTCACACCCGGTACCGGGACCATGGGCCCGGGCATGATGGGCGGCGGCGACTGGGAGCAGATGCAGCAGATGCATGACGGCATGAGCGAGTATGTGCCCGAGGGCATGCAGCAGATGCACGACGCAATGAGCCAGGCGATGCAGAACGGTGATTGGCAGCAGATGCAAGAGACCTGCCAGACCTACCAGGGCTCCCAACCAGGGAGCAACGGCACACCCGGAACTCCGCCCGCGTCAGCGGGACCCATGGGCGGCGGATCTATGGGCGGCATGATGCGGAGTTTTTAGAGAACGCCAGGCTGTCCACGCCACGGAATAAAACCGATCAACGGGTCCCCAAGGGGGCCCTTTTTTTTCCGCTGTCTTTTTTTCCGCTCTCGACAGTCCGCGATTGGCGGGCCGCCGGCGGTGAAAAACTGGACTTCCTAAAGCAGGGACGCCGAGGTGACCGCTCCATGGACGATAAGGCGGCGGGAGGTGCTCCATGGCGGGTCGCAGGTAATGAGGGTTATGATCTCCTCGCCGGTAGATCTGACGACGCTGACATCTTCGGGCGTGACGATTTTTTTGTCGTAGACAGAATAAGTAAAGAGCCCGTAGGTGGTTTGGACTATGATCTCGTCGCCGGCTTCCAGCTCGTTAAGCTTGAGAAACGGAGCTCCGTAGAGGACCCGGTCGCCCGCGATGGAGAAGTTGCCCTGCATGCCCGGCAACGGTGTTTCCTCCAAATGGCCGATGCCCTTGCTCAGCGAGTTATCATCTGTTCCTTCCACGATTATGCCTGTCATGCCGATTCTGGGTATCTCGATGCGGGCGATCGTCTGGCCGTTAACGAGACCTGCCTTGAACGCGGTGGCCATCGCCCTGAGTTTCTCCTTCTCGGCGGCTCCTTGCAGATCCGCAAGGACAGATTGATTGAGCACCAGTGCCGCAGCCGACTCCTGCTCGAAAGCCGCAGGCAGGTTCCGCTGATCCCACTTCACCCAATAAGCCCAGTTGGCAGGCAAGGCAAGCAGCATCGCCAGGCCCGCCACGATCAGGATGTAACCGGTCTTTTTCTGCCCGCGGCCAAAAAGCTGCGAATAGAGGACGGCCAACAGCGACGCGCCTATATACAGGAGCCACATTCGCGGGAAGAAGATCCCCACGCTGATTACGGCCGCGAAGACGGCGAACATCACCGCGCCGTCGAGCAGTTTGAGGGTCCGGAAGGAATTAAAGGTCTTCGTTAAAAAGGATGGCATCGTTTATAGCATAATCAAGGCCGGGAGCTTTAACAAGGAGGATGACGGAGGCCCGGCCGTAAAGGGTCGCGCCGTGAAAGAAGATGCCCGCGCTTCATGATATTATTTGCCCTTGTTGGAGATAAGAGACCTGATGCGGATCATAGGCGGGGGCAGCTAAAAAAAGGCCCGCTATCGAGATAGTTAAAGGAGCAGGGTTGTCGCTTACCCATGATGATGTAATCTATGTAGCCCGCCTGGCCCGGCTTAAGTTCGATTCGCGGGAGCTGGACCGCTACGTGGAGCAGCTTTCCGGCATCCTGGACCACATAGACAAGATTTCCGAACTGGATCTGAGTGAAATCGAACCGACTTCGCACGTCCTCAAACTCAGCAATGTTTTCCGCGATGACGAGGTCAGGCCATGCCTTTCACAAGATGAAGTGCTTGCCAACGCCCCCGAGGTCGAGGAGGGCGCTTTCAAGGTACCGCCCATTCTCGAAGCCGAGGAGCCGGAAGCATGAGCCTGATCAAGTTGACGGCGATAGAGGCTCTGGAGCTTATGAAAAGGGGCGAGATCTCGGCGGACGAGCTCACCCGCGCGTATCTTGAGCAAATGGACCGTCGCGAGGGAGACCTCCATGCATATCTAGAAATTTCCCGGGAGAGGGCTCTCGACGATGCTGCCCGCCCGGGCGCGGATGGCGGCCCGCCGCTGGCGGGCCTGCCCACAGGCATCAAGGATGTTTTTTGCACCCGGGGGATCGTGACAACCTGCGCCTCGAAGATGCTGGAACATTACGATCCGGTCTATACCGCCACCTGCGTCCAGCAGTTGATCGACGCCGGGATCGTCATCTTGGGCAAGACCAACATGGACGAGTTTGCCATGGGTTCATCCACTGAGAATTCAGCCTTCGGACCCACACGCAACCCGTGGGATCTGCAGAGAGTCCCCGGCGGCTCCAGCGGCGGGTCGGCGGCCGCGGTGGCGGGTGGTGAGGCCATCTGGGCGCTGGGTTCCGACACCGGCGGCTCCATCAGGCAGCCGGCGGCTCTCTGCGGCGTGGTGGGGTTCAAGCCCACGTACGGCAGCGTCTCTCGCTACGGGATGATAGCCTTCGCGTCCTC
The DNA here is from genome assembly GCA_014859345.1 of Thermoleophilia bacterium. Classification (GTDB taxonomy): domain Bacteria; phylum Actinomycetota; class Thermoleophilia; order BMS3ABIN01; family BMS3ABIN01; genus Kmv30. The sequence continues at coordinate 64,092 of JACUUL010000004.1, read as the reverse complement.
TTTCGACCAGGCGGGGCCAATCACCAGGACGGTGAATGATGCAGCCCTCATGATGCAGTATCTGACTGGCAAGGATCCCCTCGACTCGACCTCGGTTGAGCATCCTCACGGGTTCAGCATTCCGGTGGACCAGGATCTTGCCGGTGCCAAAATCGGAGTCATCACGAAGCTGGTGCGCGAGGGCACTGATCCGGATGTGGAGTCCGCTTTCGAGACTGCGGTGGAGGCCATGTCAGCCGCGGGGGCGCAGATCGGGGAAGCCACTCTACAACATCTGGATTACGCGCTGCCGGCCTACTACATTCTGGCGCCGGCAGAGGCCAGCTCCAATTTGGCCAGGTTCGACGGCGTGCGTTACGGTTTCAGGGCGGCCGGAGCCGAGGGTATAACGCAAATGTACGAAGAGACGCGCAGCCAGGGGTTTGGCGACGAAGTAAAGCGCCGCATCATGCTGGGCACCTTTGCGCTCTCCTCCGGCTACTACGAGGCTTACTACGGCCAGGCGCAGAAAGTCCGGAGCCTCATCTTTCAGGATTTCGAAAGGGCGTTCGCCGAGTTTGATTTTCTGATTTCGCCTACCACGCCCACCCCGGCTTTCGAGCTCGGTGAGAAGGCGGATGACCCTCTTTCCATGTACCTTTCGGATATTTGTACCATACCTGTGAGTCTGGCGGGAGTGCCTGCGATCTCCATCCCCTGCGGGGTGACTTTACAGGGATTGCCGGTGGGGCTGCAGATAATCGGACCGGCTTTCAGCGGCAAACGTGTGTTGCAGGCGGCCCGCAGCGCCGAGATCGCTATCGGTTTCGACAAGGTCTCCCCGCTGATCGAAGAGGATGTCTGACATGGCTGCCGGCACGGCATATGAGCCTGTTATCGGTCTGGAAATCCACGTGGAGCTCTCCACCAAAAGCAAGATGTTCTGTGGCTGCGAGGCCCGCTTCGGAGGCATACCAAATACCAGGACGTGCCCGGTGTGCTCGGCCCAGCCGGGAGCGCTGCCGGTCATAAACAGGGAAGCCATCAGGCATATTGCCCGGATCGCGCTGGCGCTGGACTGCCGGATAGCGCCCGGGAGCATCTTCCACAGAAAAAATTATTTTTATCCAGACCTGCCAAAGGGATATCAGATCTCTCAGTACGATATGCCTTTCGCGGTGGAGGGACATCTGGACGTCACAATGGATGGGGAGCAGCACCGGGTGGGTATCGAACGGGTCCATCAGGAGGAGGACACGGGCAAAAACATCCACGCGGGCGAGAGCGGGCGCATCGCGGGAGCGATATATTCACTCATCGATTTCAACCGCTGCGGCATCCCGCTGGTGGAAATTGTCACCAAACCCGACATCCATTCTCCCCAGGTGGCCAGGTCCTTTCTGAACAAGCTGAAGAATACACTGCAGTATCTGGATGTCTCGGACTGCAACATGGAGGAAGGCTCTTTGAGATGCGATGCCAACGTATCGGTTCGTCCGGCAGGTTCTGATTTACTGGGCGTCAAGACCGAACTGAAGAACATGAACAGTTTCAAACACCTGGAGAAAGGCCTGGCCAAGGAGATCGAGCGGCAAATCGGACTGCTTGAAGCCGGGCGGCCGGTGGTGCAGCAGACAGTGCATTATGAGGTGGCCAGTGGCGAGGTGCATCCGATGAGGAGCAAGGAATACGCGCACGATTACCGTTATTTCCCGGAACCCGACCTGTCGCCCCTTGAAATCTCGCAGGATTTTGTGGATGACGTGCGGACGGGCATGCCCGAGCTGCCGTCGGTGAGGGCCGCGCGGTATGTCACTGAGTTGAACCTGCCTGAATATGATGCGGAGGTACTGACCTCGAACCGCGATACCTCCGATTTCTTTGATGAAACTCTCAATTATTTTGATGACCAAAAAATGCTTAGCAACTGGGTCATGGGAGATTTGGGCGCTTATCTGAACGCATCCGGGAAAAAGCTATCGATCGAAACTGTATCTCCCGGGCAGGCGGATCAGTTGTGCTGGTTGTCGCCGGCGGGATTTGGCGAATTCCTGGCCATGATAAAGGACGGTGAAATCGCCGCCGCCAGCGGCAAGGCAGTACTTCCTGAGATGTGCGAAACCGGAAAAACCGCGCGGGAAATCGTGGAGGAAAAGGGCCTGGCGCAGATATCGGACACCGCCAGGATCGAGGCGCTCATCGACCGCGTTATCGAGGCAAATCCGGAGCAGCGGGAGCAGTATAAATCCGGTAAAAAGCAGGTGCTGGGATATTTTGTGGGACAAGTCATGAAGGAAAGCGGGGGGCGGGCAAACCCCAGGACCGTAAATGAGATTCTCAGGGAAAAACTCTAAAAGGCGCCAATTGTCCTTGCTGTTATCGGTGACAGCCTGCGCCCTGAAGACCTGAAACATAATGTTTATTCCAGCCACAATGATGACGCAGCACCCGGATAGCGCCTCGCGCTATGTTTCGGTGCGAGATGAGCCCAAGGAGGCCATCGAGGCTCTCACACCTCAGCCGATCGGACTGGGGCTGGAAGAGGCGATGATTGATTACGAGGGCAAGATGACGCCGTATCACCAGACCGCGGAGATTGCTCTGGGGCTCATGGAAAGGGGGATGATACCCGGGCAGGACGTCATGGTGACGCCTCGCATCCCCAGCGCCACCAAGGAGACGGTCTTCCACCAGCTGATGGCGTTGATGAGCGTCATCGAATCAAATTACCAGATGAGCTCGAGCGGCGAGGGCGGCGCCATCCGGGAAGTGGTTGTGCCCATGGTGGAGTCCGCAGCCGAGCTCGTGGATGTCAGGCAGCGGATCCAGGATGTCATCGAGCTGGGGCACAAGGAGTTCGGTATTTCCCGGGACCCGAACGCCGTTCAGGTGATCCCGCTGGTGGAGGAGGTGCCGGAACTGCTGGGGGCCGGGCTGATCCTCCGGGAATACATAAGCGCCGCCAGAAAGGCCGGTTTTGAAGTGGGCAGCTTGAGAATGATGCTTGGCCGCAGCGACTCCGCCATGGTCTACGGCATGGTGCCGTCCGTGCTGGCGGTGAAGGTGGCCATTTCGGACTGTTTTGCCATGGGCCGGGAAGAAGGTGTTGAGATCTTTCCCGTCTTCGGCGGCGGAGTGTTGCCTTTCAGGGGCCATGTGAGCCTGGACAATTTCGAGAGGCTGGTGCCTGACTATGCCGGTATACGGACCGTGACCCTTCAGTCCGGCCTGCGTTATGACTGCGGCAGAGAAGCATCCAGGCAGGTGGCCATCAAGGCCCGGGACATGCTGGCGGGAGTGCCGCCGCTTTTCTATGGCGATGCCCAAAGGAATGAGTTGACGGCGATGATCGGCATCTTCACGGGGTACTACCAGGACAGCTTTGCCCAGCTTTTGCCGGCGGCAGTTGCTCTGTCGGATTTGATACCCCGCCAGCGCGACCGCCTGGCCAGGAAGAGCGCTGTTGGTTACGCCCGCGCCGCCGCAGACCCCCAGAAGCTGTCCGCTTTGGTGGCGGACTCGAACATCGCCCAGCGCATAGAAGCAATTCCACCGACAGGAGCAACAAACCTTCCCCGCGCCATAAGCTTCACCGGAGCTCTTTATTCCATCGGACTGCCTCCCGAATTCATTGGCACCGGCCGCGGTCTGGCCGAGATCTACAGTCAGCGCGGCGACGAAGGGATCAGCCGGCTGCTTCAGCTTTATCCGGGCATGAGGACAGACATGGCAAAAGCGGGCCGTTTCGCCAATTACGAAACGGCTTCAATGCATCTGAATGAGGCGCTGAAAGCGCAGATTTTCACCGACATGGAGGAGGTTTCCCGGCATCTGGGAGTCGAGATCGGTCCGGCGACCTCCGAAGACAGGCGTTATCACGTGCTGCTGGAGACCGTGCAGCCGATGCTGAGGCAGTTTGTTAAAAGCGGCATGGGCGGCGAGGAGGACGCCGACACCACAGACCGTGATCTGGTCACCGAATGGCTCTGCCGGCTGGGCAGGCTGAGAGGCAGCTTGGGATAAACCGGTAGATCTGTTACATTATTAACTGGTGGGGAATCGAGCGGGTTCTGGTCCGGTTGGCGGCATATGTGGAAAGCTCCCTTTTTGCTGGCTGCCACCGGCTGGTACAATCAACCGTCTTAAGCTATATTGGTAGCTCTGAACTCTGGCAAGATCCTGCTTCCCCCGAAAACTGAGGAAGAACGATGCATCCGGAAGGTCATTTGCATAGCTTTATTCTACAGGGCACTGATAGTGATCCGGCATGTGAGATACGGATTGACGACACTACCCTGCGCGATGGCGAACAGACCGCCGGCGTGGTTTTTGCCAATCAGGAAAAAGTACGGATCGCCCGCCTCCTGGACGAGGTAGGTGTGCACCAGATCGAGGTTGGCATTCCTGCCATGCTCGGGGACGAGAAGAAGACAATCAGGCATATCGCCGGGCTCGGCTTGAACGCCAGCATCCTTGCCTGGAACCGGGCGGTCAAGGAAGACATCCAGCATTCAATTGATTGCGGCGTCAACGCCGTGGCCATCTCCATGTCGGCTTCCGACATTCACATCGAGCACAAACTCAAGAAATCCCGCAACTGGGTGATAGAAAGCGTCAGGGAGGCCGTGGACTTCGCGAAGAAGCATGATCTCTATGTTTCAGTCAACGCGGAGGATGCCTCCCGTGCTGATCTGGAATTCCTGGTGCGCTTCGTCCACGCCGCCAAGGAGTGCGGCGCCGACCGTCTCCGCTTCTGCGATACCGTGGGCATACTCGATCCTTTTGACACCTACAACGTCATCTCTTACCTGCGCAAGAAGGTCAAAATCGATCTGGAGATGCACACCCACAATGATTTCGGCCTGGCCACCGCCAACGCAATCGCCGGCATCAAGGCCGGGGCCACTCATGTGAACACAACTGTGAACGGCCTGGGCGAGAGAGCCGGCAATGCGGCCCTTGAGGAAGTGGTAATGGCGCTCAAGTACATCTCCAAGGTGGATCTGGGGTTCAAGACAGAGCTGTTCCGGGAGCTTTCCGAGTTCGTGGCCAATGCTTCGGCGCGCTCAATTCCGGTCTGGAAGCCAATCGTGGGATCTAACGTATTCGCGCACGAGTCGGGCATTCACGCCGACGGGGTCATCAAGAATCCGATAAATTACGAGGTTTTTACCCCGGAAGAGGTGGGTCTGGAACGGCAGCTGGTTATCGGCAAGCACTCTGGCACCAAGGCGATCAAGATCAAGTTCGAGGAATTTCTTATCGATTTGTCCGACGAGGAATGCGAAGCAATTCTCAAGATCGTGCGCAGGCACGCCGTCGAGCTCAAGCGCGGACTCTTCGAAAAAGAGCTCATGTACATATACAAGGATTACCTGGCCCACAAGGAGGCCAGCAAGTCAACCAGTGGCTAGCACGCTGGCCGAAAAGATCATCGCTTCCCATGTGGGCAGAAGCGTCGAGCCGGGTGAGATCGTAGTTACCGGCGTCGACGTGGCCGCGCTGCAGGACGGAACGGGACCCCTGGCTATTATGCAACTGCAGGAGTTGGATATGGTCAGGGCTCATAATCCGGAAAAAACCATCCTTTTTTTAGACCACGCCGCGCCCAGCCCGCGCAAGGAGCTTTCCAACGCGCATATGTCACTACGGGAATTCGCCGCCCGAACCGGCGCCGTGCTCTCGGAAATCAGCGAGGGTATTTGCCATCAGAGGCTGGTTGAGGAATACGTATCTCCCGGCGACATCCTCATCGGGGCCGATTCCCATACATGCACGTCAGGCGCCCTGGCGGCGTTTGCCACAGGCATGGGCTCAACCGACGTAGGGATAGGCATAGCCACCGGCAAGACCTGGCTGAGGGTTCCCGAGACGCTGCGGGTAGTTATTGCCGGCAGGTTCGCGACAGGCGTTTACGCCAAGGATCTGATGTTGCATCTGATTGGAATGATCGGGGCCGACGGCGCTACCTACATGGCCCTTGAGTTCGTCGGGCCGGGCGCTGAGGCCATGTCCATGCCGGAGCGATTCACCCTGTCCAACATGGCCGTTGAGGCAGGCGCCAAGACAGGGTTGTTCGCGGCCGATGAGGAGACGCGCCGGTATCTCGATGAACAGGGGCGGGGCAGCGATTACCGGGAGCTGGCGGCGGACGCGGGCGCCGAGCATGCCAGGACCGTCGAAATAGACGCCGGCGAAGTCGAACCCAACGTGTCCGCGCCGCACGCCGTGGAGAACACCCGGACAGTGAGCGAAGCCGCTGGAACCCGGGTAGACCAGGTCTTCATCGGCACCTGCACAAACGGTCGCATCGAAGACCTGCGCGTCGCGGCGGAGATCCTGGAGAGACGCAGGCGCCATCCGGGCACACGGTTGATAATCACGCCGGCCTCGCGATCCACGTATGTCAAAGCGGCGGCCGAAGGACTGCTCCGGATATTCGCCGAAGCCGGGGCGACGGTAACCGGCCCTGGCTGCGGCGCCTGCGTGGGCGTGCATGGAGGAATTCTGGGCGATGGAGAGGTATGCCTGGCAACTCAGAACCGCAACTTCCAGGGCCGGATGGGAAACGCGGAGGCCTTTATCTACCTGGCCTCGCCGGCCACTGCGGCCGCCACGGCGATTGCGGGAGTGATAGCGGATCCAAGGGATTATCTGAAATAGGGCCTCTGTTCTCATCATCGGAGGCCAGGTGCCGGATGAAAATGTGAGATCGAATGAAAAAGATAATAAAGAAGAAAACACTCACCAGATGCTTTTAAAGGGAAAAGCCTGGATATTCGGGGACTCGATATCCACCGATCACATCGCCCCGGGGCGTTACTTTCACCTGCGAACAAATCTGCCGGAGCTGGCCAAGAACGTGCTGGAGGATGCCAACCCGGATTTTGCGGCACAGATGCAGCCGGGAGATTTTGTGGTGGCCGGCCGGAACTTCGGTCTGGGATCCAGCCGCGAGCACGCCCCCCGCATTATCAAGATTGCCGGGGTGAACGCCGTGCTGGCCAAATCCTTTGCCCGCATTTTCTTTCGAAATGCCATCAACGTGGGTCTGCCGGTGCTGGAGATAGATACCTCGGGCATCCGGCATGGAGATATGCTCGAGGTCGATCTGGGCACAGGCACCGTCCGGAATGCGACAAGGGATGAAACCATGACATTCACGCCGCTGCCGCCGGTGATGGTGAAGATACTGGGCGACGGGGGCCTGGTTGAGCACTTTAAGAAGTACGGAGATTTCAACCTGGGATAGCCGCGGCCGGTTTTTTGCGGTAACTGTCAAATATATCGGCTGTGTTTTCGAGCCGGAAGAAAATAAAGGAGCTATGATGGCGCATCGAGTCACTCTGATACCCGGGGACGGGATCGGCCCGGAGATCGTGGATGCGGCCCGCCGGGTCGTGGATGCTTCGGGCGCCGAGATGGAGTGGGTTACCGTGAATGCGGGCGAGAACGCCATCAAGGAGCATGGAACGCCGCTGCCGGATCACGTTCTGGAATCCATCAAGGAGACCGGTACGGCGCTCAAGGGGCCTGTGACCACCCCGGTGGGGAGCGGTTTCAGGAGCGTCAATGTCGCGCTGAGACAGGCGCTTGACCTTTATGTCAACCTGCGGCCGGCGCTTTCGATGCCGGGCGTCAAATCGCGCTACGAAGACATTGACCTGGTTGTGGTCAGGGAAAACACCGAGGACCTGTACGCGGGCGTGGAGCACATGGTAGGCGAGGATGCCGCTGAGAGCATCAAGATCATCACCCGCCGGGCGTCGGAGCGCGTGGCCAGATATGCGTTTGAATATGCCCGCCGCGAGAGGCGGAGGAAAGTCACCGCCGTGCACAAGGCCAACATCCTAAAGTGCAGTGACGGCCTGTTTCTCGAGTCAGTCCGCCACATTGCCGGCGGTTACAGCGACATAGAATTCGAGGACCGCATCGTCGATAACATGTGCATGCAGCTGGTGCAGAAGCCTGAGCTTTATGATGTGATGGTGATGCCCAACCTCTATGGGGACATCCTTTCGGATCTTTGCGCCGGTCTTGTGGGCGGTCTGGGGGTGGCTCCGGGCGCCAACATCGGAGATGAGATGGCTGTTTTCGAGCCGGTCCACGGCAGCGCTCCAAAGTATGCCGGCAAGGACAAGTCCAATCCCACCGCCACAATCCTTTCGGCGGCGCTGATGCTGAGTCATCTGGGAGAATCCGGAGCGGCGGCCAGAGTCACCGCGGCTGTTCGCGCTGTGATAGGCGAGGGAAAGAACGTAACCTACGATCTGGGTGGCGAGGCTGGTACCTCCGGCTATGCGAACGCTGTCATCGAAGCGATGGCTGACGGCGACTAAGGATCGGTCCCGCTTACTGGTTGATTGATTCCAGCGGCTTCAGGCTCCGAAGGATAGCCTTGATGTCTCCCCAGCCGTGGCCGGTGTAGCTGCCCGTGCTGAGGCCGTAGTGAACTTCCTGCTGCTCTCCGGCGGCGTTTATAAAAAGACCCTTCCACATCACCACGAAGGTTTCGGCTTCTTCAATGGCATAGGTGCGCACCGGTGCAGATTCCGACAGGTATTCGAGGCTTCTGTGCCAGTATATCTGGTAGTCGACGCCGTTGATCTGCTCCTCAGTTAGATAATAGCCGCCCAGAGGCTTGGAATTGGCAGGCGTCTGGTTAAACGTAAAAACCCGGCTTGGATTTGAAGGATCTGAGAATCTGAAGCTGTGATAGCCGACCGGGTCGCTGGCCGTGGGTCCCCGGGCGCTGGCAAGATCGGCGTCAAGCCGGTAGCCGCCGGGCAGCTGGGTAGGGACCAGTACCGGGTAAGAAACCTTTGCCTGCAGGGCGATCAGCACCGGCATCTCCTCCGGCGCCGGGGTGCCGGTGGCGCTTGTCAGCGCCGGATCCAGCTGGATCCCGGGTTGCAGGGGTTGCGCTGCGGCGGCCTCCCCGTCGGAAGGATCCACCGGGATAAGCTGGGGACGGGTGGAGGTCCTGACAGGTTCGGGCCGTTCCTCTTCCATGCAGCCCGCGGCTGAAATACCCATGATGATCACCAGCATCGCCGTGAAAATTTTCAAACGCGATCTACTCCGCAACGCTGCCTTCCACCAGTATTGGCATGCCTACTCCGCCGCGAGTGACGGCTTCCGGAGCCATCCGTCCGAAGCCGCGGCGGACGATTTCCATCATAACAGAGGGATCGGCCAAAGAAAATTTCCAAACCTCAGGCAACAGACGCGAAGAGGAAACATGAATGCTTCCGGAAAAAATAAATCCACCAATTTGCGGACAAGTTGTCAGGACAGGTATTGCCAGCCGCTTGCGCAGTTCATATTATTTTCCTGCCAGTTACAGGATTGCCACCGAGCGAAGGATGACGGCCTTGTGCCCACTCAAGTAGCCGTATCAGGAAAGCGGTGCGGTGCCTATAAGGGTGATAAGAGCACCATGTCGGAGGTGTCCTGCGAGGCATGCTTTTTCAGTGTGAACCGGCTGTGCTCGCTGCCCAAGAAGGAGATCTGTCCCACTTTCAGGCCTCATTGGATGGTTGGAGCCGGGGGCGTTGAAACAAGCCTGAAGATATCTTGCTGATCTGCTTGTGATCGACCATTAGCGAATCGTGCCTGGCGGAGGCGGGGGTGGCTCAGTCCGTCAGGAAGCTTCAGGTTGTTTGACTATGAGCACCGGGCAGGAGGCGTGCTGAACGACCTTGCTGCTGACACTTCCCAGCAGCATGCCCCGGAACTCGCTCAAGCCTCTGCTCCCAAGGACTATGAGGTCGGCATTTTCCCTCTTTGCTATTTCGACTATGGCGGAACCCAGGGACTCCGGCGGATAATCGACATCGATCATCGTGCGGACGCCGGCCTCAGCGCCCTCGAAGGCCTTTGCCGCTTCGTCGACAATTCCACTGGCCAGCCGCCGGTTCACTTCATCAGGATCTAAATCAACACTGCAGGCCGGGCAAACATGGATAATCAGCACCTCGCTCGTGCCCGCCAGGCGGGCGAGTTCTGATGCGTGCTTTACCGCTGTCCTGGCCGAGGCCGAGCCGTCCGTGGCTACTATCATCCTGTCGAACATCGCTTCCTCCTGTGCTTGGTTAAGCGGGACCCGTTTTTGTTATCGATATTACAACCGTTTCGTTTTCGGCAAGGGCCGGGGAGGTCGTGCCGCCCTTAAGGGGACCCTTCCCGAACGTCAGACCGCGGCAGAGTGTTTCTGCCTTGAAGAAATCCTGGTATTCGCGAATTACGTCGATGAGCAAAGGGGAGCCGGACATGTCACAATCGATATGATCCTCAATCTCGAAGCCTGCCTCCTTGCGCTGGATCTGGACCTTGTGAACAAGTTCACGCGCGATGCCCTCGCGCTTGAGCTCCGGTGTGATTTCCGTGGTTATCCCAACAGCCCGTCCGCCATGCCGCTCCACCGAGAATCCTTCCTTTTCCACCTCTTCAACCAGTAGTTCATCGCTTGTGAGAATCTCCTCCCGGCCCTCCACGACGATGCCGATCCGGCCATCCGCCTGAAGTTCGTCGACGGCGCGGCGCGGATCCATGGCGGCAATAGCAGCGTCCACCTGCGGCCTTCGGGGACCGAAGCGGGGCCCCAGCTTTTTCAGATCCGGCTTGAGCCTGACGCCCGCCAGGTCCGAAGGGTCGGCCACGAATGACACGCCTTTTACATTGAGCTCATCCAGCACCAGGTGCGAGAGGTTTTCCACTGCCCGCCGCTCTTTGCCGGCGGCTGTTACCACAGCCTGCCGCAATGGCTGCCTGGTCTTTATCGCGGCCTTGTTGCGGGCGGCGCGTCCCAGACTGATAACCCGGCGCACAATGTCCATGGCAAAAAGGAGATCTTCATCAACAAGCTCCGGGTCAGACTCGGGAAAGTCGCACAGGTGCACGGCTTCAGGCGCCCCCGGATCCACGGAACAGGCCAGGTTGCGATAGATCTCCTCGGAGATAAAAGGAGTATAGGGCGCCAGCAGTTTGGCGACGGTGATCAGGCACTCGTACAGGGTAAGGTAGGCGCTCAGCTTGTCAGTGTCTTCTTCACTTTTCCAGAAGCGGCGCCGGCTGCGACGCACGTACCAGTTGGAGAGGTCGTCCACGAACTCCTGGATCTGGCGGCCGCTGCCGGTGACGTCGTAATTGTCCAGCCCCTCCCGGACAGCGGTCACCAGGCGGTTGAGCGAAGCGATTACCCACCGGTCCAGCAGCGGACGCTCGGCAACCGCCAGTCGCCGCTTTGTGGGGTCAAACCCGTCGATGTTGGCGTAAACAGTGAAAAAGGAATATGTGTTCCATAGGGTGAGAAGAAACTTGCGGACCACCTCGTCCACGGCCTCGGGGAAGAAGCGGCGGGGAAACCAGGGAGAACTGGCCGTAAAGAGATACCAGCGGAAGGCGTCGGCTCCCTGCCTGTCAAGGATCTGCCACGGCTCGACCACGTTGCCTTTGGACTTGCTCATCTTCTGGCCTTCGCGATCCAGAATGTGCCCCAGGCAGATCACATTCTTATAGCTTGACTTGCCAAAAAGGAGCGTGCTGACAGCCATCAGGCTGTAAAACCAGCCGCGGGTCTGATCAATCGCCTCGCAGATGAAATCCGCTGGAAACCGTTTTTCGAATATCTCCTTGTTCTCGAAGGGGTAATGCCACTGCGCCATGGGCATGCTGCCGGAATCAAACCAGGCATCGATGACCTCGGTGACCCGGCTCATGTCCCGGCCGCAGTCCGGGCATCTCAATCGGAGCTCGTCGATGAACGGCCGGTGCAGGTCAAGATCGCCAGGTAGCGGCGAGGTGGCCAGGCTGCCCAGTTCCTCAATGCTGCCGATGCAGACCTCGTGCCCCTGCTCGCATCGCCATACCGGCAGGGGGGTGCCCCAGTAGCGCTCGCGGGAGAGGGCCCAGTCTATGTTATTCTCGAGCCAGTTTCCAAAACGCCCGTACTTGATGCTGTGCGGATACCAGTTGACAGACTCGTTGGCCGCCAGCAGCTCGTCCTTGATAGCGGTGGTCCTGATGTACCAGCTTACCTTGGCGTAATAGATGAGCGGCGTGTCGCAGCGCCAGCAATGGGGATAGGAGTGCTCGTAGGAAATACGCGAAACAAGCAGCCCGCGGTTGTCCAGGTCCTCGATAATGCCCGGATCCGCTTCTTTGACAAACTGGCCGGCCCACGGTGTGATACGCGCGTCAAAAACGCCCTCTTCCGTTACGGCATTGATTATCGGCAGCTCGTGGGCGCGGGCCACCGCCATATCGTCAGCCCCGAAGGCGGGGGCTATGTGAACGATGCCGGTGCCTTCAGCCGATGAGATGAAATCCGCAGGTACCACGGTATGGGCCTTGCCGTCCGGCTCGATAAATCCGTATGGCGCTATATAGGACCTGCCGATCAGCTCATCCCGGGGAATCCAGCGGACGATACGGGCCTCGGCGCCGAGCACCTTCTCGACCAGTGGCTCGGCCATGACCAGCCGGCCGGCGCTGGAGGCGGTTTCGACATACTCGATCTCCGGGCTGATGGCCGCCGCGACGTTGCTTATCAGGGTCCACGGGGTGGTGGTCCAGACCAGCAGGGCCAGGTCCGGGTCATCGGCGAGAGGGAACCTGACAAACACAGACGGCTCTTCGATGATCCGGTAGCCCTGGTCCACCTCATGGCTGGAAAGGGCGGTGCCGCAACGTGAACAATATGGTACCACCTTGTAGTCGTGAAATAGCAGGCCCTTTTTCCAAATCTCCTTGAGCAGCCACCAGACACTCTCGATGTAGCCGTTGTCCAGGGTGAAGTAAGCGTCGGCGGTGTCGATCCAGAAGCCGATGCGTTCCGTGAGCTTCTCCCAGTCCTCCAGGTAGCGGTAGATGCTCTCGCGGCAGAGGCGGTTGAACTCCGCGATGCCCACCTTTTCGATGTCCTGCTTGCCGCTGATGCCCAGCTCCTTTTCCACCTCCAGCTCGACGGGCAGCCCGTGAGTGTCCCAGCCGGCCTTGCGGGGTACATAGTAGCCGCACATGGTCCGGTACCTGGGAAAGATATCCTTGAAGATACGGGAGAGCACGTGATGCGAGCCAGGCTTGCCGTTGGCGGTGGGCGGCCCTTCATAAAATACGTACTCCCGCTGGCCCTCCCGCGCTTCGAGACTTTTTTTGAATATGTCATTTTCCCGCCAGAATTCAAGGATGGATTCCTCGAGGGAGGGCAGGTCCACTCGTGGCGAAACCGGGCGATATATGAGTTTTTTCTCTTTGTTTTCCTGGCTCATCGGAATCTCGGGAATCGCGCTGACGATCCGGGACACTACAATATATGAATTAAACCGGGCTTTTTGCAAACAATAAGTTGTGCCCCCGCCGCTTTCCGGGTATACGTTTTCGATTTGGTTTTTCGCCGGTTAGCAGGACACGCGCTAGACGTTTGATAAGACCGGAAAACACGCGCGGACACCGGCTTTAAGAAAAAAGTCAGGCTAAACAAATGATTACGCTATCGCAATTTAGCCAAGAAACCGTAAATACGCTATCATAGCGGCGATGAAACCCTCCGAAAAAATAACGCTCAGGCATGGCATGCTGGCGCTTCTGGTGCTCGCGCTTACGCTGATTACTGTCCTGGGAACGCGCGAGCTAAGCCAGAGGGAAGAAGACAGGATGGTTCCCGGCGGGCCCGGGACCGTAGAGGCGCCGGAGCGCCTGCGGTCCTTGTCTGAAGCTGGGGACGCCCGGTTTTTAAGCGTCATCACATACAGGCCTGACGGCCAGACGGGCGCGTCGTATATGGTGGGAGCGGGTACGCCGGAATTCGAGAGGCTGGCCCGCGTCTGCGCCTCTGCCAAGCCGGTCGCGGGGGTCTCCGATGAATCGTTTGAAAATCTGATCATCTTCGCTTTCGGACAGGGGGACACGCTGGATTTGCCGTATTCAGCGGAGCATAACCTGATTATGCTGAACGATCAGGCTTACCAGCCGGCTGCTGATCTGGCTCCGCTCATTGTGGACCTGGAACTGAAATTCAGCTGAAAGCCCGCAGACCTTGACGATTTATCTGGACAATGCCGCCAGTTCCTGCCCCAAGCCGCCAGAGGTCATCAAGGCTGTCGATGAGTGTCTGCGCGAATATTGCGCCAACCCGGGGAGGGGCGCTCACAGGATAGCGGTGGCCGCGGCCCGGATCATCTACAGGTCCCGGGAGAAAGCCGCGAAACTGCTGGGCGCAGAAGACAGCGCCAATATCATTTTCACCCAGAACGCCACTGACGCTTTGAATCTGGCCATGTACGGGCTGCTGGGTCCCGGCGACCACGTGGTCAGCACCACCGTGGAGCATAATGCGGTGATCAGGCCGTTGTGGGTGCTGGCCCAGTCCGGTGTGGAGGTCTTTCTGGTTGCTTCTGACAATGCCGGACGGATCGAACCGGGCGACGTGATCGGTGCTTTAAAGCCTGAAACCAGGTTGGTTGTGCTGACTCACGCATCCAACGTTACCGGAGCCATCCAGCCGGTCGAAGAGATCGCGGCAGCCCTGGCCGAAAGGGATGTGCCCCTCCTGGTTGACGCAGCCCAGAGCGCGGGCTCGATCGCCTACGACCTGAGGGAGACCCCCATTGGTATGATCGCCTGCACCGGACATAAAAGCCTGATGGGACCGCAAGGGATCGGGTTTCTGTACATCTCCCCCGAAATCGAGCTGCTGTCCATCAGGCAGGGCGGCACCGGCACCCGCTCCGAAGTGTCCCAGGATGAGCTGGCCCGGCCTGACCGGTATGAGCCGGGGACGCTCAACACTCCGGGAATCGCCGGCCTGGGAGCCGGTATCGATTTCATCATGGAGGCTGGCCCTGAGTCTCTGGCCGCCCACAAGGACCAGCTGGCCGTCGAGCTATATGACGGTCTGGACGCGATCGCGGGCGTCGACCTTTATGGACCGGGAGCGGGGCAGCAGCGAGGTCCGCTGCTCAGCTTCAATGTGGGGGAACTGCCGCCGTCGTCGGTGGCCGCCACTTTGGACCGGGAATACGACATCGCTTCCAGGGCCGGCCTGCACTGCGCGCCGGGCGCCCATGACGCCATGGGTACGCGCGGGCGGGGCGCCGTGCGGCTTAGCATCGGGCCTTTCAACACGCGGGAAGATATCCAGGCCACCGTAAAGGCCGTGGCCGAAATAGGCGCTGGAGCGAGATGATGTCCGGATGCGGTCCGCGCCATCCGAACTGCGCCGCTTTGGCCATCGGTTCGGTGCCACATGAAGACGCCGCCGCCGCCGTGGATTTCATGCTGGGCCACAAGCCCGTTTGCCCTGCCTGGCCGCAGATGCCTAACGCTGATTTCCGCGAGAACATGTATACCCAGTTTACCGAGTGCATGCCCGCGGCTGTCATCGAAACAGCAAACCGGCGCATTTACTTCGACGAAGGCCGGGCTCCGGAAGAAATGGCCGTCTTTTACGAGAGCTATCTCACCGGCGACGTCGACTTCTGTGAGCTGGGCCCTGATTATGCCCGGGGGTTGCATGAGCTTATGACCAGACGTCTGCCGGATGAGGCCGAGTTCATCAAGGGACAAGTCACAGGGCCGTCAAGTTTTGGCCTGACCGTAGCTGACTCTGGTGGCAAGCCTGTTCTCTATCACGGGGACCTGTTCGAGGCGGTGGTGAAGGCGCTGTCCCTCAAAGGGCGCTGGCAGGCGATCCGGTTCAAGGAAAAAGCGCCACTTCTGACGCCGGTAGTCTTTTTCGACGAGCCGTATCTGACCCAGGTGGGCTCGGCGCTCATCAGCCTTTCGCCGGAGCAGGTGGCCGGCTACCTGAACGAATGCTACGCAGCCGTTCACGGTGCCGGCATGACCGGCACCCACGTATGCGGGGGCACCGACTGGGGGCTGCTGGCTGCGACGGACGTTGACATCCTTCATTTTGACGCCGCCGGACATGCCCGGGAATTCTTTTTATACGAGAAGGAGATTGCGGCGTTCATGGAGCGGGGAGGAATGCTGGCCTGGGGGATTGTTCCCAATGACGAGACAGCTTTCAAGTCCAGTGCGGAGCTTCTGGCTGAGCAGGTTTTAAGAGGAGCGGAGAAAGTGGCGGCGTTCGGCCCGGCAGACCTCGGTTCCGACGAGGTTCTAAAACGCTCTTTCGTCTCTGAAGCGTGCGGAGTGGGCTCGCTGAGCCTTGACCTGGCCGAGCGCTGCTTCTCTCTGACCGGCAGCATCTCAAGTGTCTTGCGGGATCGAATATGTTAAGCTAATCGCCGGCTTGGGAAACAGGAAATCGGGAAGAAATATAGACCGGTTACCTGCGGCAGGCCGCGGAGATTCTGTTGAAAAGGATGATTGATTACATAGGATATGACCGCATCCGGAGGGCCGTAAGTCAATTTTGGAAGTACTGCCTGGTAGGGACATCCGGCTTTTTGGTAAATATGTTGGTTTTCTGGCTGATGATCTCGGGCACCGGCGCTCACTACTGGATAGCGGGCACGGTTTCCTTCAGTGTGGCCGTCACAAATAATTTTATCCTCAACCGACACTGGACCTTCGGCAGAGCCGATGGCGCGATTTTCTCCCAGGCCAGACGCTTCCTGATAATCAGCATATCCAGCTGGGCACTTAATATGGCGATGCTGCGACTCCTTATCGAAGAAGCGCACATGAACCAGTATCTTGCACAGATCTTTGCCATATCCATGGTCACGGGACTCAATTTCTTGGGAAACAAGCTATGGAGTTTCCGCCAGCCCACCGCTTGATGGGCCTGAATCTTCACCGGTGTTTCCGGTAATCAGACTAAAACTTCGCGTTTTCTTTTCTATCCTGGCCATGTGGGCGGCCGTAATTCTGGTGCTGGCTTTCTGGCAAGTATCCGGCGCCATGGCGAGGGCGCCGGATACAAGGA
Organism: Thermoleophilia bacterium; assembly: GCA_014859345.1. Taxonomy (GTDB): domain Bacteria; phylum Actinomycetota; class Thermoleophilia; order BMS3ABIN01; family BMS3ABIN01; genus Kmv30. Next base: position 47,216 of record JACUUL010000004.1, on the reverse strand, counting down.
TGCCGTATGGAGAGGTTTACGGCCTGCAGGCGAACCCTTCCGGCAATGCGGCGCAATCGGAGATCCCCCGCCTCAGCGAAGAGAAAGCCAGGGAGATCGCGGCGGCTGTTCCCGGCATCGCGGCGGTCCTCACAAGACATCCTGAGCTGGAAAGATACGCAGTTTATGACACCGGGAGGCGCGTCTGGACAGTCCACTGGACTGCACCCGGCAGCTACAGGCCCTTGTTGAGCGCAGACATTTCCGACCGGGACGGATCGGTTCTGGCCAGTACTGTTGAGCCCGAGACGTCTTATGACGTCCTTCCATCGCTGAGCGAGGAAGAAGCCAAAGAACTGGCCCGCCGGGATCCGCGGGTGGCGGCAGAGATCGAGCGTTGGCAGGCCGGAAGCCGCGATCTGGAGGAAAGCGCGGTATTCGGCAATGACATGACATGGACCGTGAGCTTCCGCGAAGGTTCCGATTATGCGGCGCAGGTGCTTATCCATGACGGCACCGGCACGGTATCAGAGGTGATGACGGGTTCCCAGGTGGCATGGCAGATGGCCAGGGGTTATCCGGGAGCTTTTGGCCGCGTCATCAACGAGCCCTATGTCTGGCTGCCCCTGTGCGCGTTGTTTCTGCTGCCGTTCATCAACATCCGCGCGCCTTTCAGGATGTTGCACCTGGACCTGCTGGTGCTGCTGTCTTTCACGGTCTCGCATTTCTTTTTCAACCGCGGCGAGATAACGGTTTCGGTGCCCCTGGCCTATCCGCCCCTGGCATACCTTTTTTTCAGGCTGGGCTGGCTGGCGGTCAGGAATAGCCGCCGTCAATTATTGCCGGCGGGCGGCCTGCCCGGGCCGGATTCCAGAAAGCCGCGCCAGCCGGAATCCGGGGCGGTCATGCCGCACCTTAATTTCCGGCCCCTGATCCTGCTGGCGGGCATCGCCATCCTTGTCGCCCTCCGGCTCTTCATCAACATCGCAGATTCCAACGTGGTAGATGTGGGTTATTCCGGCGTGGCCGGAGCCCACCTTATCCGGGAGGGGCAGACGCCCTACGGCAACATGCCCGAGAATAACCGCAACGGCGACACGTACGGCCCCATGAATTATCTGCTTTATGTCCCTTTCGAAAGAGCGATGCCGTGGTCCGGCGAGTGGGACAGCCTGCCCGCCGCTCATGCCGCCGCCATTTTTTTCGACCTGGCGGCCGTGGCCGGCATGTTCATGGCCGGGCGGCTGCTGATGGAGAACCGCGGCAGCGGCAACCGCCTGGGACTGGCGCTGGCATATGGCTGGGTAGCTTATCCCTACACCACTTTCGTTCAAAACTGCAACGTCAATGACACCATCGTGGCGGCGTTTCTTATCTGGGGGTTTGTCCTCATAAGGAAGGCTCCGGTGGGGGGCGCGCTTCTCGGTTTCGCCACCCAGATAAAGTTCTTCCCACTCATTCTTGCGCCGTTTTGGGCTTCGTTTCCCCTGGCTTTTAAGAACTGGAGCAGGCGGTTTCTTTTCGCGGCTGGCTTCTTGCTGGCAATATCCGTGACCCTGCCGGTGATATTCCTGGGAGACGGCACCCTGGCCACGTTCTGGGAACGGTCGATTATGTGGCAGATCAACCGGGATTCGCCTTTCAGCATATGGGGTCAGTATCCGGAGCGTCTTGCGCTGGTTCAGCGCCTGGGTCAGTATATGCTGGTGGCGCTGGCACTGGCTGCTTATTTCTGGCCGCCTCGCAAGACACTGGTACAAATGGCGGCGGGATCAGCGGCTCTGCTGGTCGGCTTCGAGATTATGCAGACCCACTGGTTCTACCTTTATATTCCCTGGTTCTTCCCGTTGGCTCTGATCGCGTTGCTTACCCGGCCGGCGGGATCGGCCCAAAGGGACATCGGGGCCAAGACGGGATATCCGCCGCCGGCGCCAGTCAGAGAAGTCCGTAGCGGGGCTGGCATGAATCATGCCGGCGGCGTGCAAGGATGCGTTACCGGGCCGGGATAATGTAGGATCACTTCCGGGGATCACGGACCGGTGAAAACAGGAGAGGAATTGAGAACCTGGCTGAGCTATACGCGTGACCGATTTGAGGCGCTTCCAGTTTCCCGGCAGCGCCTGCTGGTGACAATGGCTTTTGTGATGGCGCAAGTTCTAATCTGGACCGTTTTTCTGGAGATACTCTGGTACGGAAACCGCAACATCACGGACCTGCCTCTTTACTACAACTATGCCGGACGCATCGCCGGAGGCATGCTGCCGTACCGGGATTTCGCCCTGGAATATCCGCCGGTGGGCATGATGCTTCTTTTGCTGCCCCGGCTGATCTCCGGGCCTGGTTACGGGGCCTACGTATTCTGGTTTCAGGCGGAGCTGCTGGCGATGAGCTGCGGCATTGTGGTCATGCTCTCCGGGATGGCCTGGCGGCAATGGCAAAGTGTCCGGAAGATGGCGCAGGTGCTGGCTCTTTATTCATTCTTCATCCTGGCGCTGGGTTCGATTGTCAAACTGCGCTACGACCTCGCGGCCGCTTTTGTCATGCTGGCCTGCCTGGCCGCCTTTACTTCCGATCGCCGCCGCCTGGCTTGGCTGCTGATCGGAGTCGGGATCATGACCAAGGTCGTGCCGGTGCTCATGGCGCCGGTGTTCCTTATCGTCCATTTCCGGCGCCGCCAGTACCGGGAGATGTTGACCGGTCCTGTCCTGGCTCTGCTGGTGGCTCTGTTGATTGCTCTTCCATTCCTGCTGGCCTCGCCATCAGGGCTGGCGACTGCGTTCACGTACCATGTCGAGCGCCCCCTGCAGCTGGAGAGCAGCTGGGCCTCGCCACTGCTGCTTTTATCCGTCTTCGTCGACTTTGAACTCAAGGTAATGCCTTCCTACGGTTCTCACAATGTTTTCTCGGCCGGGTCGGACGCGCTGGCGACGCTTTCCGGCCCGGTGACGCTGGCGCTGCTGGTGGCGGGTTATCTGGTTTTCTGGCGCGGCAGCCGGGCGCCGAGGGATGAATCTGCGGGCATGTTGGGCGGGCATGACGGCGCCGAACAGCAAAGATACCGGCAAAGTCAGGTTACTCTTTTTTCCACGCTGGCCATCGCGTCTTTCATCTTTGGAGGAAAGGTGCTGTCTCCCCAGTTCATGATATGGCTGCTGCCGCTGATGCCGCTGATTGCCTGCCGCCAGCGCCGGCTGTTGCTGGGCTTATTCACGGCGATCCTGCTGATCACCCACTGGGAGTTCCCCACGCGGTACTGGGGCCTGTACATGATGCAAACAGACATGATTATCGTGGTTACGCTCAGGAATCTGTTGCTGGGCGTGATGGTGTTTTCCCTGCTGGCTGCCGGCAGAAGAGCCGCAGCCCCGAAAAAGCTCAGGCTGACGGAGGTATGCGCGGATTCACGCTAGACGCTGTTGGCATGCGGCAATTTTGAAAGCGTGCCCGGCCGAGCCGCAATGGAGAGAGGATTGTCACGCCGGATGGACATGAACAGCCTGGGTTCTAGGCTGGCAGCCGCACGCGTTCGATGACCGTGGCGCGTCCTCTGGCATCCGCCTCCACAAACACGCCTTCTATCCGGACATCCTCCTCAGCCACCTCGAAACGGACCGGCATCTGCGTCAGGAAACGTTTCAGGATGATATCCTTCTTTACTCCGATCACGGAATCGAACGGTCCGGTCATGCCGGCGTCCGTGATGTACGCGGTCCCGCCCGGCAGAAGCTTTTCGTCGGCGGTCTGCACGTGGGTGTGGGTGCCGATCACCGCGGTTACCCGGCCGTCAAGGTAATATCCCATCGCAACTTTCTCGCTGGTAGCCTCGGCGTGCATGTCCACCAGGATGTGCCTGACATCGGCTGGGATCTCTCTCAAGACCTCATCTACGGTCTGGAAGGCTCCCCGCGGCGCGCCGATGTACAGGTTGCCGCAGAGATTGACCACGGCCAGTTTCTGATCGTGCTTCTCCCTGACCGTCCAGCCCCGGCCGGGGTTGGCAGGGAGGTAATTTGCGGGCCTGACGATCCGGTCGTTCTCGTCCATGAACGGATAGATATCCTTCTGTTTCCACACATGGTTTCCGGTTGTTATCACGTCCACGCCGGCCCCCAGCAGTTTATTGGAGATCTTGCGGGTGATGCCGGCGCCGCCGGCGGCGTTCTCGCCGTTGGCCACCAGGAAATCAGGAGAGTACCTTTCCTGCAGGTCCGGGAGCCTCGCCATGAGAGCTTCGCGGCCTGGCCGGCCGAATACGTCGCTGATGAAGAGGATGCGCATGCGTGCAAGTATAGCGCATCAGGACGCCATATCTAGGCCTGGCGTCGCTTCCCCCGGTGTTCGGGTTTGGCCCGCCGAGGCAGAGGTCCGGCCCCGGGTCATGCGGTTACCGCGGACGCGGCGGTTGGTGTATCATCCGGTCTGTATGAAGATCCTTATCACAGGCGGCGCCGGATATATCGGCAGCGTGGTCACGGAGATGTGCATCGATACGGGTGACGATGTTGTCATCTTCGATGATTTTTCCACCGGCCACCGGGAGGCGGTTGATCCTCGGGCGCGGCTGGTTGCCGGCGATGTGGGCGATGCCGAACTGCTGGCCGCAACTTTTCGAAGTCATCGCACTGAGGCGGTTATCCACATGGCCGGATTCATAGAGGCAGGCGAGTCCATGCGGAACCCTGGCAAGTACTTCCTCAACAACTCCTGCCGGCCGCTGGGACTGCTGGAAGCCATGCGGCAGGAAGGCGTGCGAAAGATACTGTTCTCCTCAACTGCCGCCGTATACGGGAATCCGGTAACGGATCTGATCAAGGAGGACCATCCCCAAAATCCGGCAAACGCCTATGGAGAATCCAAGCTCTTGTTTGAGAAACAGCTTGACTGGTATGACGCGATTTTTGGCATCAGGCACGCCGCGCTGCGCTACTTCAACGCCGCCGGAGCTTATGGAGGAAGGGGAGAAGACCACCGGCCGGAAAGCCATCTCATCCCTTTGGTGCTTCAGGCGGCGCTGGGCCGGAGAGAGTGCGCGGAGATATATGGCACCGATTATCCCACCCCTGACGGCACTTGCATCCGGGACTACATCCATGTACGGGATCTGGCGCAGGCGCACCTGCTGGCTCTCGGGCGCCTGGAGGAAGAAAGCTTCCATTTCAACCTGGGAAACGGCCTCGGCTACTCCGTGCGGCAGGTGATCGAGACAGCCAGGGAAGTCACGGGCATTGATTTCGAGGTCAGGGAAACCGGACGCCGCGCCGGCGACCCGGCAGTCCTGGTGGCCAGCTCCGAGCGCATATCCGAAGAACTGGGGTGGCGGCCTGAGCATCCGGGCCTTGAGGAGATCGTGGCCAGCGCCTGGGAGTGGCACCGTACCTATCCGGATGGATACGGCTGGAGATCAGGCTAGCCGGCCGCGGATCTGCTCTATGCGCTCCCAGTGGGTTGCCTTCCAGAAGATCCGGCCGCAGGCCGGGCAGAAGTGGAAGTCCTTCTGGGTCTTAAAAACATAAGGCGGGACGCGGCCTCGGGCTTCTTCCCGCGAAATCGTGTTCAGGTCGGAGTTGTCCTGGGGACAGCGGGCTTCCGGTCGAGGCTGAAGGCCGAACTCCGTCGCGACCTCCACGATTTGTTCCATGATATCGCTGCTTGAGACAAGGAAGGCGACGACCCGGCCCCGGGCGATCTGCCATCGTCTCATGACATCCCTGTCTCGTGTCAACAGGATCCGGTCTTCACTGCCGGACCGCCTGATTAGCTCCCAGTCGCCGATCTCGTTTTCGTAGGCTGCGTCATATCCCAGCAGGCGCAGCCACCTCGCCAGGCGGCCCAGCATGGTGTCCAAGAAGAATGTCAGATGCTCAGCCGGCATGGATCGGCTTACGGGGAATCCGCACGGATCTATCAGAAAACCGGGGTCCGGGCGTCAGCGATTGGTTTCATATCCCATCGCCTGCGCCAGGTGCATGTGCCGCCGGGGCAGCAGCATATCGCCCAGCTTTTCAGCGCACCTGCCCATGCAGTAATGTGCGTAGCTGTTGGTGGGATACAGGTTGATGACCACTCTGAATTCATGGGCTGCCTTATCGAACCGGCCGCTGTTGAAGTAGGCACGTCCCAGCGCCTCCCGGATAGAGGTGCGCCCAGGCTCCTGGCGCCGGGCGCGTTCCAGCACGATAGCCGCCTGGGCCGGATTCCTGGTCTTCAGGAAATCCTCGCCGCGTCGCAGAAGCTCGAATACGGATTCGTTGTTCAAAAAAACCTCCAGGATTACGTTCGGCTAATCCATTTACATTGTAAACGATATTCGGGACGATGTCCGGTCTCCGGCCTGGCAGGCAATAAAAACCCCAGGGTTTTTGCCTGTGGTGGCAATTCCGATAGACTTAGCTCAGCTCAAACGGTTTTTAGGAGAGAATCGATGTTGGACATCAAGCGGCTTCGCAGTGAGCCGGACGAGATAAGGAGATCTCTGGAGCGGCGCGGCATAGAGGTGCCGCTTGACGAGTTTATTGAACTGGACGCCAAACGCCGCGAGCTCATTGTGGAGGCGGAGGAGAAGAAAGCTCTGCGCAACCGGGTTTCCGATGAGATCGCCGCGGCCAAAAGGTCGGGCGAAGACGCCAGCGGCAAGATCCAGGAGATGAAAAAGGTGGGAGAGAGGATCAAGGCGCTGGACACCCTGCTTCGGGATATCGAACGGGAGCTGGACGCGATCGTGCTCGAGCTGCCCAACCCCCCGTTGGCGGACGTTCCGGATGGCTGCGATGAGACTGAAAACCGGTTGATCCGAACCTGGGGTGAACCTCGCCGGTTTGACTACGAGCCCAGGCCGCACTGGGAGCTTGGCGCCCGGCTGGATATCATCGACCAGGAGCGGGGGGCCAAGGTGGCCGAATCACGCTTCACGCTGCTCAAGGGGCCGGGCGCCAGGCTGGAACGCTCGCTGATAAGCTTCTTCCTCAATCTCCATACCCAGGAACATGGCTACACCGAGCTGTTTCCGCCGATCCTGGTAAACAGCGACAGCATGCAAGGGACAGGCCAGCTATCGAAATTCGCGCATCAGGAGATGTACAGGCTGCGCGACGACGACCTCTATCTGAATCCAACCGCCGAGGTGCCGGTGACGAACATTTACCGTGACGAGATGCTGGCCGAAGAGGAGCTGCCCATCAGCGTGACAGCTTATCTTCCCAGCTTCCGGCGAGAGGCAGGCGCGGCAGGCCGTGATACCCGGGGACTTATACGCCAGCACCAGTTCAACAAGGTGGAGCTGGTCAAGTTCGTTAAGCCCGAGAATTCCGGGGCCGAGCTGGAAAGACTGACTGCTGACGCGGAGGAGGTCCTGAAACGTCTGGAGCTTCCCTTCCGCACGGTGGCCCTCTGCACCGGCGACCTGGGTTTCGCCTCGGCCAAGACCTATGACCTCGAGGTCTGGCTGCCTTCATACAATGACTACAAGGAAATCTCTTCCTGTTCCAATTTCCTGGATTTTCAGGCGCGGAGGCTGAGCATCCGCTACCGGCCGGCCAGCGGAGGCAGGCCCCGTTTCGTCCACACCCTGAACGGCAGCGGCCTGGCCGTGGGACGGACATTCGCGGCCATCATCGAAAACTATCAGAACGAGGAAGGCACTGTTACCGTTCCCGAGGCGCTCCGTCATTACATGGGCGCAGATATGATCGAATAGCCCCCGGATAAGATTCCGTGCGCCAATTACAGGAAAAAACCCGTTTACCAAGCACGAAACAGGGTAACAGAGAGTAATCGCGGACGGGTTAACCTGGCGCGGATGACGCCGGCAAGGGGCAGAATACGGATTGAAAGATTCACATTTTTCTTACGCACCCCGTCTGAAGGTTCCCCAGCGGGAGGCCTTCGGGCGCGCGCTCCGGGTTCTCAACTCTGCGATACCGAGGTATCTGGTGGCCGGCGCCATAGCTCACCACGCCTACACCGGCATTTGGCGCGACACGAACGATCTTGACATTTTCCTGAGGGCGAGGGACGTCAAAACGGCCCTGGATGCTATGGCTGATGCCGGATTTGAAACCCGGGTGGAAAACGGCATCTGGATCGCCAAGGCTTTCTGGAACGGCTTTCTGGTCGACCTTATATTCGACATGAGAAACGGCCTCATGCCGGTTACCGATGACTGGTTCGAGACAGGCAACGCGGCTGAGATTGCCGGGGTGGAAACCCGGCTCATCTCCCTGGAGGAGCTCATAGCAGCCAAGGTCTATATCGCCCTGAGGCTGCGCTTCGACGGCGCCGACATCGTTCACCTCATACGCAGCGCCCGCGGGAACATAGACTGGCAACGGGTCCTGAAACGGCTGGGAGGAAACCGCCCGCTTTTGCTCTGGCATTTCATCCTGTTTGATTATGTGTATCCCGGACACAGCGCCTATCTGCCCCGGGACCTGGTAGAGAGCCTTTATCAGGAGATGCGGGAAGGCTGGTCCTCGGCGCCCGAGGATGAGTTCGCCTTTCGTGGCAGCGTTTTGGATCCTTACAGCTTCAGCGTGGATATCGAAGAATGGGGTTACCGGGATCAGTCCAACAAATCCCCTCGAATCACGCCGGGAGGAGAGCTGATATGAAACTCGCCGCAATTGCCGACCTGCATTACCGCATCAGCTCCGCCGGCCTGCTTCATGAACTGCTGGCGGGAGCGGAGCGCGAAGTCGAAGCGCTGATGATCGGAGGCGATCTTACCGACACCGGTCTGGAAGCTGAGATGGAAGTGCTGATCGAGGATCTTCGCCGGATTGAACTGCCAATCGTCACGGTGCTGGGCAACCACGATCATGAGGGCGGGCAGCACGAGTTGCTGACCGAGATGCTGACCCGGAGCGGAGTAATGGTTCTGGAGGACAACGCCGTGGAGATATCCGGCGTGAACTTCGTGGGGACAAAGGGCTTTTGCGGCGGGTTCGGCGAACACCTGATCCAGCCGTTCGGCGAGCAGGCTATCAAGCGGTTCACAGAGGAAAGCGCCGCCGAAGCCAACCGGCTGGAAAACGCCCTGGCCCGTACCAGCGAGGGGCCGCGGTTGGTGATCCTGCATTACTCGCCGGTCATCGATACGCTGACAGGCGAGTCAGTTGAGCTATATCCGTTCTTAGGCACTTCGAGGCTGGCGGAGGCCATTGACCGCCAGGGCGCGGACATGATAATTCACGGCCATGCCCACAACGGCTCGGCCGCCGGCGCCACCGCCGACTGCGTGCCGGTATATAACGTCTGCCGCTTCGTGCCGCAGGAAGGCCGCCGCGCCTGGCGGCTGCTGGAGCTCTGACGCTGCGGCGCGGCCGCTTTCGCATCTGCGATATAATTGCCAGACTGCTAAGCCGGAGGGGTGGCGGAGCCTGGCTGAACGCACCGGTCTTGAAAACCGGCAGGGGCGCAAGTCCCTCGTGGGTTCGAATCCCACCCCCTCCGCCAGACTGCCCGCGAGGTCGGCGCCCTTTTGACAAACTGCTTCCGGCGGTGGAGAATCAACAGGCTGTTCTTGCGCATCATGAGCGTGCTGCTCATGATGTTTTCTTCTTGTCAAATTGCTGGATCCGGGGGTTTTTATTGTAGAAGCGCCAGCACTGAAGACATAGAGCTGTAAATGACCAAGCCAGACAACCGGTTACAACCGCACAAGATGATAAGAAACCGGATACTGCTGAATCCGTCGTCGGTCGCGATCGCATTGGGGTCGGCAGCTTTCACACTGGTTCTGATCAGCACAGCCATGCGCGTGGCGCTGCGCCTGTTTCATCAAGAGCTGGTCGAGATTTTTGGGCTTACTCTGGTAGAAACGATTTTCCGCCTCTTTTACGTCGATGTCGAGAGAAACATCCCTACCGCCTTCTCTTCGCTTCTGCTCCTTTTCGCGGCTCTGCTACTGGCGGTCATCACCGTTCTTGAAAGGAAGCAAGCCGGTTCACCCGCCTCGAAATGGGGGATCCTTTCATTCGGATTCCTTTTCATGGCATTCGATGAGGCATGGTCATTTCATGAGAGGTTGAGCAAGCATATCACCTGGTTGATTCCCGCCGCCGCGCTTGTTTTCGTCCTGGTCCTGTTCTTCCTGAGATTCTGGTGGCGCCTGCCCGCGAGAACGAGACTGGCTTTCTTGATTTCAGCCGTCATCTACCTGGGGGGAGTCATGGGTTTCGAGCTGGTCGGCGCCTACGTCGCGGAATTGTACGGACAGGCTGGATTGAGGTATGGCCTGACTGCAACCGTTGAGGAAAGTCTCGAGATGGCGGGTGTTATCGTCTTCATCTGGGCGCTGCTGTCCTATATGGCCGGCCATCACGAAGAAGTGACATTTCGTTTTGAAAGCAGCCATGAAGACGCGGCCGAGGACCAGACTTCGTCGTAGATCATATGTGTTCGAGGGCGTGATGCCAGCAGCGCCCGGACCACGCGCAGTGTTTTTTCAAATTATTGGGATGCGCGCGGCATCAATCATTGGTTCTTGATCAAACCAGGCTGCGACCCGGCGAGTCAGTCAGGGCATAAAACGCTCATTCACGGGGTGGATCAGGGCCGCCTGCCCGCCTGGACCGCTTCGATGCGGATGACAGCGAATCGGCGTCACGGAGATCCCGAACTACGATATCGGCGCCATTTTCCCGCAGCGCTTCGACCACGTCAGGGCCGTCGCGGGCCACTCCTACCACCAGGCCAAAGCCACCTGCCCGCCCCGCTTTGACGCCCGAAATGGCGTCCTCGACCACGACCGCAAGGCGCGGCTCGACGTCAAGAAGGCTGGCCGCCTTCAGAAACGTGTCAGGCGCGGGCTTGCCCCTGAGCCCGAGTTCGGCTGCATCAACGCCGTCGATTTTCACGGTGAAGAGATCCTGCAGGCCCGCGGACCTGAGAATCTCCCCGCCATTGCGGCTGGATGTTATGACGGCGGTTTTCATTCCTTTGGCCAGCCAGCGGTGGATCTGCTCGACCGCGTCCGCGTATGTCTCCACGCCGCCTTCGCGGAGCATCTGGTGGAAAATGTCATTCTTGTGATTGCCGAGCCCGGACACAGTCTCCCTGTCTGGAGGATCGTCCGGAGTTCCCTCGGGAAGCTTGATGTTGCGGGAGGCCAGGAAGCTGCGCACTCCGTCGTAACGCGGCTTGCCATCCACATATTTCAGATAGTCAGCCCCGATGTCGAATGGCGCCCGTGTCTTTCCTTCGCGTTCGGACAGCTGCCTGAGATAGCTGTCGAACATCAGTTTCCATGCCTTGGCGTGGATATGCGCCGTCCGCGTGATAACTCCGTCCAGATCCAGGAGGACAGCCTGGTAATATTTGTCCTCCCGCGGCTTCACTGGATCATCCATGTCTGGCCCTCCCGATGAGCGAAAGATTCAGCAGTCCCGGAATCGCTTTTTAAGTACCCCGGTTTATACTTTTTTATCATCGATGATCTGAGCCCGCCCATGACATGACATCGGCGTGTGGCTGATCTTTGCTGTTACAATAACCCGTAACGACCTTTCAATTCACCCGGAAACCAAGAACCGGGCCGCGCCCGAGCGAATTGATGACTTATGATCCGATAGTTCAAATCATTTTTCGGAGATATCGATCATGAATGCCGGTGAACTGATAAAGCAGGCCAAAGCCTCCCTGGTGGCGGCCAATGAGCGGTTTGGCTACAAGGGCGGGGAGGAGGATCAGGCTTGGGACCTGCTCATCCATGCCTGGGGACAGGAACCCGGATATGATGACTTGGTTCCGCCACGGGTCAGGCAAAGGTTCAAACGGCTGGTGGCACGCCGGGCCAAGGGAGAACCGATGGCCTACATCGTGGGTTGGATTGATTTTCGCGATTTCCGCCTGGCTATCAAGCCCGGCGTATTCGTGCCTCGCGCGACCAGCGAATTTTTGGCGGAGCAGGCGATCCGCCGCCTGCGTGCCCGCCGGGCTCCCGTGCATCTTGACCTGGCAACCGGCATCGGCCCGGTGGCGGTAGCCTCCGCCCGCAGCCTGCCGCATGCCAGGGTGTTGGGCCTCGATCTTTCGCGAAGGGCGCTCAGCCTGGCCAGAATGAATGCCGCGGCGCTGGGGCTCGGCAACCTCACCTTTATGAAAAGCGATCTCTTCTCGGGGGCCCCTCGCAGTCTGCGTGGCCTGGTTGACGTGGTCACGATTCATCCGCCATATGTGGCCGCCGGTGAGCTTGGCAGCCTGGTTGAGGAGATCAGGGAATACGAGCCGCGGCAGACGCTTACCGATGGCTCTGAAGACGGGCTGGGCCTGGTTCGCCGCGTTGCCGAAGAGGGTGTTGACTGGATACGCCCGGGCGGATGGCTGCTTATCGAGGTAACCCCCAGCGAGTTCAGAGCCATCCGTACCTTGCTTAAAAGCGCCGGTTACACGGACATCCGCAGCACTCACGGCTCGATGCGGTATACACGCGTCATCACCGGACGCCTTTAAGAACTGCAAAACATTGCCACCCCAGGAGAAGTTCAGCCCCTCCCGCTATGCTCCTCAGACCGGTTTCTTCTTCGGAACAAAACTGTGGACTCCGGCCAGCGCTCGAACAGGTCGTCCTGCGGACCCAGGCTGTCCTTGCGGCCGATCATGAGGATGGCGCCGGGCCTCATGGCCTGCCATAGCCTTTCGGCGGCCCGGCGCCGGCGCCGCCCCCGGTAGTAGGTGAACGCAAGGTACCGGCAGAGAACGAGATCCATCTCCTTCGGAAGCGGATCTTCCATGAGATTGTGACGCTCGAATCTCACCAGCCTCCTGACTGGCTCATTTACGCAAAACCTTTGTCCCGTCCGGTGGAAGTAGCGGGTCCGCAACTCGCCGGGCACTTCGCGCAGCGCTCCTTCTTCGTAACAGCCCGAACGGGCCCGGGCCAGGACTTCTTTATCTATGTCTGTGCCAAGTATGTCTATCGCGGCGTCGTCATTCGGCGGATGGCCGAGAAGGTCCAGGTACAGGATCGCCAGGCTGTAAGCCTCTTCCCCGTTACAGCTGCCGGCGGACCATGCCATAAGTGGAGCTCCCTCATTTCTCTTATTAATGAACTCCGGAAGAATCCCGGCCAGTTCCAGCCACTGATCCCGCTCACGGAAAAAGCGGCTGACAGTTACCCTCATCAGATCCGGCAACCGCTGGGCTTCCCCGGCGTCCGAACGCAGTCTTTGAAGATAACCTTCGTAATCCTCGATGCCGAGCTCGTTGAGCCGTTCCCGCAGGTGCCGACGGGCCGAGCGGCGCCGGTACTTGCGCCAATCCAGCTCCAGTAGCTGACCGGCGGCCTTGAGAAATTGATCATATGTAAGGGCCAAAATAACCTTTCAGTGTCATCACCACGAAGTGAAAGGCAACTATTTATCCTATTTATCCCCTCGTACAAACCCTGAATGCATTTGGTGGGATTCCCCCATATATTCACATAAAACGATGTGCCATACTGCAAGCTCGAAAAATAAACCCCAAAGAGGCAAGTCATCGCCCGACAACTAGACAACAATCGTTATCTCTGCCAGGGACCCGGCCTCAGAGTGGAATCCCGGGAGACCATCCGCGAAGACGAGCGGCACTACAGGACGCTGTTCGAGCAGGCTCCTGACGGGATCCTGATAATTGATCCCGAGACCAGGCTGCCTCTGGAATTCAACGATGCCGCCTGCCAGCAGCTGGGTTATTCCCGAAAGCAGTTCCATCATGTCCGCATAGATGATTATGAGGTTGACCATGACGGGGATGCGATCGATTCCCATATTGAAAAAGTCCTGAGCGAGGGCGAGGACAGTTTTTCCACGCGCCACCGCGTCAGGAACGGGGAGCTGCGCGATGTGTTCGTCATGATCAAGCCAATCGAGAAAAATGGTAAGCGGGCTCTGCATTGTGTCTTTCGGGACGTGACCTCAAAACGGCGCGCCGAGAGCCTGAACCGTTCGCTTATCGATATCAACACCGCCGTCAACTCTTCCCTTGATCTCGAGGAGATAACCAGGATAGCCATGACCAGGGCGGCATTTGCTCTTAAGGCGGATTCCGCGAATATCGGCATTCACGATGGTGAAGGATGGGTCACCACATATGCCCACGGCCCGTCGACGTCGAGGAAGGGCTATCCTTTTGGCGTAGGCGCCGCCCGTATCGCCGACACGGTGTCGGCCACGAAAAAACCGGTGGTCATAGCAGATTCCTGTCAGGCCGCCGGCGAGGAGTGTGCCTCGTTTTGTGAGGAAGGAATCAAATCCATCCTGGCCATTCCGATCATTCTCAGGACTGAGGTGGTCGGGATAATGTGCTTCATGTACAACAGCGAAGGTCTTGATTTTGGCGAGGATCTTCTGCATTTCTGCGGCGGCGTTGCCAACGCCGTTTCGATGGCCATGGAGAACGCCAGGCTGTATCAGAACGAGATAGAAGCCCGGAAAAACATGGAAAACCATGCCAGGCGGCTGGCGGCGCTACACGATATCAGCCTGTTGCTGAACAGTGAGACGGCTGTCCCCAGGCTTTTTAACATGATCCTCGAGGCGGCGGCCAGGGTAACCAATGCCGGCGTGGGGGTCATGACCATGGTGAAAGAAGACAGGACATCGGTCATCGCTGAATACTATGCGCCCTGGTACGGCGGCAGCTGCCGGACAAGCGAAAGAGACGTTTCGGGCCTGCATCACCGGATTGTCCGGCTGGTGGGCCCCGTACGGGACGCGGTGCGCATCGACGATCTCGGAGATCTGCAGGACAGGCTGAATTTTCCCGAGGGGCATCCGCCCTTGAGAGGCCTGCTCATCGGAACTATCCGCGACCACAAAGGCATGACGCGAGGTCACTTCATGCTCAGCTCAAAAGCCGACGGCCAGACTTTTACCGCCGAGGACGAGGAGATTATCTCGGTTTTGGCAACCCAGAGCTCGGTGGCGATCACCAGCGCCGAGAATCTGAAGCGGGAAAAAATCATATCCGACGCTCTCCAGAACTCGCTGCTTACCGGCGCCCCGGTGCGCGAAGATCTGGATGTGGGATTTGTATACCAGTCTCCCAGCAGCGAGGGCCGCGTTGGCGGAGATTTTTATGATTTCCATGCCCTGGAGGACGGTTCGCTGCTGACGGTAGTGGGCGATGTATGCGGCAAGGGGTTGAAGGCTGCAACTTACACGGCGATGGTCAAGTACATGCTCAAGGCGTTCCTCAGCGAGGGATACGAGCCGGGAGAATGCTTGACCAGGCTCAATGCCGCCGTGAGCCGTGAGCTCGACATCGACATCTTTGTGACCCTCTTCCTGGTAAAAATCGATGCGTCAATGCGAAAGATCGCCTTCGCGTCAGCCGGACACCCGTCGCCACTGATATGCGTTTCCCGGCAGGAGGCGGCGCCCATGGAAGTCTCGGCAGCTCTGCCCCTGGGGATCGTAGACGATCATGAATTCATCACCCATGAGCGGTACCTCGACGCGGACTCCACCATGGTCCTTTTCACCGACGGGCTGATGGAAGCGCGCGCCCCGGGAGGAAAGACATTTGGCATGGGTCGCCTGGCGAAACGCATTGGCACGTTCTCGGGCACGTCACAGGAACTGGCCGAAACCCTGCTGGAAGGGGCCATTCTGTATTCCGGCGGCGTTTTGCGGGACGATATCGCGGTCGTCGTGATAAAGGTTCCCTGATCAGTGGCGCTGGATGGTCTTCAAACGCCGTGCCGATGAAGGCATCATGATCAGATAGACCAGCCGGGTGATTCCCCATGCCACCAGAAGGTAGATAAGCATGCCTATCAGGGAGGACAGCTCCAGAACGCTGCCATCGGCCACCGGCTCGCCCACCAAGCCGAAGAACGGCATCAAAAAAAGCCTTGATATCTGATATATGAAATTGGCGAAGGCATTATCCGGGTCCGCCGCCAGCACCCTCAGAATCACCCTGATGCCTATGATGGCCTCGATAGCGCCGAATACCAGCCAGATTATCCCGTTAATCCTGTTTATCTCGTTATTACGCTTGGCTACAAGATCTTCTTCCTCGTATCTTTCGCCGCCCTCGTCGATCTCTACATGTTCGTGCCGTTCGTGAGGCTCCATCTTTCCTCCTGAGGTCCGTCTCCAAAAAAATACCTGCGGCTCCCTGTTATCAGTGACTTTAAAAAGAAAACAGGCAACGCCTAATTAAAAAGAAAACAGGCAACGCCTAATGTCCTTTAATAGGTGCATTCCCGGCATTCCGGCAATTAAACTGCAGCATGAGGTATAATCGCGCCCAACAGATGTCTGTAACTCGACCAGCGAATACACTTCAGCTGACGTTGCCGCTTTACACGCTGCGGGAAAGCCGCCGCGCCAGCAAAGTCGGCCTCAAGGTCACCCCAGCGGATGGCCTGGTTATATCTGTGCCGCCAGGCTTCGACCTGGACCGTCTGCCGGCCATTCTCGCGGACAAGCGGGCCTGGATCGAAAACGCGATGATTTGGGCAGGAGGCCAGCGCTCCCCGGGATTAACCGGCAAGGGCAAGCTGCCCGAAAAAATCTCTCTCAGGTCTATTGGCGAGGCCTGGCAAGTAGCCTATAAATACGCGGCGAAGCCTTCGCTCAGGGCGCACGAGTATCCGCCGGATGTGCTGGCCGTCACCGGTCCCATCCATGATAAAGCCGCGTGCGTCAAGGCTCTCAAAGACTGGCTGGCATGCAAGGCGCGCAACCGCATGGTGCCGTTGCTGGACGACGTGGCCCTCGCGGCCGGTCTTCGTTACCAGAGAGCCATGATAGGCAATCAACGCACCCGGTGGGCCAGCTGTTCATCATCGGGAACCATCAGCATTAATCAGAAAATACTGTTTCTGCCCCGGAAGCTGGCTCGATACGTGCTTCTGCACGAGATTTGTCACACTGTGGAGCTCAATCACTCCCGGCTATTCTGGTCGCTAATGGGCATGAAAGAGCCGGACTATGAGAAACTCGACAGGCAGCTTGACCAGGCCGGCAGATATGTTCCGGCGTGGGCTGAATAACGTGTGCACAAACTTTTGGAAAAACTGTGGACTGTTTCTTTCGGCAAGTTGTCAACCACTCCCTTCATGATTAAAAATATCCTGCAAATGTAGGCAAATATCGACTCTAATCATAACGATAAGAAAGACTAATGATCTTGCAGGGTTTGGGGGTTGAATAACTCCTTCATCCCGGTATAAAATACCTCCGCTGGTATATGTGGCAGCGCGGAAGCTGGTCGTAAGTTGACTTAAAACCGGGCGTGGAGCTGCTCGGTGCGATAGCGCCACAGTACCAATTCAAAGAGCAGATTTCCCTGAAGCACCGAACTCCCCGGAAGCGGGGGCATCGAATCGTCTAATTTGCGGGCCGCCAAATCATCACGGCGCTGCATTCATCTTTAAGCAACCTGAAGTGGAAGCCGTTTTGGGCCGGTAAAGATGCCCGGTAAAAGGGCATGCCGGTTTACAAACGGCATAAAGTCCGAGAAGCAGATCCAACAGTTGCCAACTCTGATCCAACGGAGGCAAGTGTGAGATTAGTACTTCTAGGTGCGCCCGGCGCGGGCAAGGGGACCCAGGCCAAGCTGCTTATCGAGAAATACAACACCCCCCAAATTTCCACCGGCGATCTTCTCAGAGCAGCAGTCGCCGCCGAATCCGATCTGGGAAAAGAGGCCAAATCGTACATGGACAGGGGCGACCTGGTGCCCGACAGGGTTGTACTGGGAATGGTTAAGGAAAGAATAGCCCATGACGACTGCCTGAGCGGGTACATCCTTGATGGCTTCCCCCGCAATACTGCCCAGGCCGAAGCGCTGGACGGGATGCTGGCGGAGATGGACATGGCCCTGGACGCTGCCCTTTCTGTGGACGTGCCAATGGAAGACCTGATGAAACGCCTGACGGGACGCCGCACCTGCCAGAAATGTGGCCAGATGTACAACATTTATTTCAGCGCGCCCGCCGAGGAAAACAAGTGCGACAAATGCGGCAGCGAACTGTACCAGCGGGACGACGACAGGGAAGAGACTATCACCAAGCGGCTTGAAGTATATGAATCCCAGACTGCTCCTCTCATCGAATATTACACGGGCAAGGGCATCTGCAGATCTGTTGATGGCACCGGCGCGATTGACGAGATCTTCGCGACAGTGTGCGAAACTCTCGGGCTCGACTGACAGGAAAAATATCTAACAGGAGGCTCACAGCATGGCATTAGTCAATCCGCATGGCAAGGACAAGGTTTTAAAGCCCCTGCTGCTCACCGGGGTGGAGCTCGAGGAGGAGAAAGAAAAGGCGAAGGGCCTGACCGAAGTGAGGATCTCCTCAAGGGAAGCGGGGGACCTGATCATGATGGGCATCGGCGGCTTCACGCCGCTGGAGGGCTTTATGGGCGAGGCCGACTGGAAGGGCGTCTGCGCTGATTACACCTTGTCGGACGGAACTTTCTGGCCTATCCCGATCACCGTTTCCACCACCGAGGGACAGGCGGACAGCATCAGCAATGGTGAGGAAATTGCCCTGTTCTCCGAAGAGACCGGTGAGATCATGGCGACCATGAAGGTCAACGAGAAGTACAAGATCGACAAGGAATTCGAGTGCCAGAACGTGTACAAGACCACGGAGCTCGACCATCCCGGGGTAGCCATGGTTATGAACCAGGAAGACGTAAACCTCGCGGGACCGGTGAAGGTCCTGAGCCAGGGAAGCTTCCCGACCGAGTACAAGGGCATCTACATGACCCCCACCGAAACCCGGAAGCTTTTTGATGACAAGGGATGGAGCAAGGTGGCCGCTCTCCAGCTCAGGAACCCCATGCACCGCTCTCACGAATACCTGGCCAAGATCGCCATCGAGACCTGCGATGGCGTGCTCATCCATCAACTGCTGGGAAAACTCAAGCCGGGGGACATTCCTGCGGATACCAGAGTGAAAGCCATCGATACCCTCGTTGAGCACTACTTCGTCAAGGACACTTGCGTTCAGGCGGGATACCCTCTGGATATGCGCTACGCCGGACCAAGGGAAGCCCTGCTGCACGCCCTCTTCAGACAGAACTATGGCTGCAGCCACATGATCATCGGCCGCGATCACGCCGGCGTCGGCGAGTATTATGGTCCCTTCGACGCTCACCACATCTTCGACGAGATTCCGAATGACGCAATGGAGACTGAGCCACTAAAGATCGACTGGACATTCTATTGCACTTCCTGTGACGGCATGGCTTCCATGAAGACTTGTCCCCACGGCAAGGAGGACCGGCTCCTGCTAAGCGGCACAAAGCTGCGCAAGATGCTTTCTGAGGGCGATGAGGTGCCCGATCATTTCAGCCGCCCGGAGGTACTGGCCATCCTGCGCGACTATTACGAAAGCCTCACCGAGAAAGTGGAGATCAAGACGCACAAGTACTCCGAGGGCGTCTAATCCTGCCGGGCCTGACTTCATGAGCAAACGCGATCTCATGATGAGCTGTCATCCCGAGCAAAGCGCGGGATACTCATATGAATGGAGTCCGTCAAGCTTCACGCTTGGGAGCGACAGAAGCCTGAGGCATGGATTTGGCAATAAACTAATCCCGGAGAGGGGGTGCAGGACAGCAGCCAATAAACTGATTTAGGCATTAACGTCAACGTCAAGGAGGTAACAAGCTAAATGCCTAGTTTTGTGATGACAGAAAAGTGCGATGGCTGCAAGGGTCAGGACAAGACCGCTTGCATGTACATCTGCCCGCACGACCTCATGATCCTCGATAAAGAGAGGATGAAGGCTTTCAACCAGGAGCCGGAGCAGTGCTGGGAGTGCTACAACTGTGTGAAGATCTGCCCGCAGCAGGCCATCGAGGTTCGCGCCTACGCCGACTTCGCGCCGCTGGGCGCGTCGGTCATACCCATGCGGAGCACCGACTCCATCATGTGGACCATCAAGTTCCGCAACGGGGCGCTGAAACGTTTCAAATTCCCGATCAATTTGCGTCCGGACGGCGTCAGCGACCCTTATGAGGGTCTACCGGAGCCGAATTTCGACGACATCAAGAGCTCCAAGCTCTTCACTCAGGCTTAAATAACCTGGTAGATAAGGAGATTTGAACATGGAACAAGAAAAAAACGAATTCCGGTTTACCGAGAAGCCGGAGGTTGAGGAGGTCAATTGCGACATCCTCATCATCGGCGGTGGCATGTCCGGCGCCGGCGCCGCTTTCGAGGCCTGCCGCTGGGCAACTCCAAAGAATCTGAAAGTCGTCATGGCAGACAAGGCAGCCGTCGAGCGCTCCGGCGCCGTGGCCCAGGGTCTTTCCGCCATCAACACCTATATCGGCGAGAACGATATTGACGACTATGTCCGATATGTCCGGGCTGACCTGATGGGCATCATCCGCGAGGACCTGGTCAAAGACCTGGGCCGCATGGTCGACGACTCCGTCCACCTTTTTGAGCAGTGGGGCCTGCCGATCTGGAAGAAGGATGACGAAGGCCATTCGATGGACGGATTCCAGGCGCGAGACTCCGGCAAGGCGCTTCTGAAAGACGGCGGCACCCCGGTGCGCTCCGGCAAATGGCAGATCATGATCAACGGCGAGTCCTACAAGGCAATCGTCGGCGACGTGGCCAAGAAGTCGCTCGAGTACAACGCCCAGGCCACCGGCCAGGAACAGAACCTCTATGAGCGCGTCTTCTGCACCCGGCTGCTCATGGACGCCAATGAGCCCAACCGCATTGCCGGCGCCATCGGCTTCAGCACCCGCGAGAACAAGGTCTATGTCTTCAAGGCCAACGCCGTCATCAACGGTTCCGGAGGCGCAGTGAATGTCTTCCGTCCGCGGTCCGTGGGCGAGGGTCTGGGCCGCGCCTGGTTCCCGGTGTGGAACAGCGGCTCCGGATATGCCATGGGCATCCAGGCAGGCGCCGAGCTGACCCTGATGGAAAACCGCTTCGTCCCCATGCGCTTCAAGGATGGCTACGGTCCGGTCGGCGCCTGGTTCCTGTTCTTCAAGGCCAAGGCGACCAATGCAATCGGCGAGGACTACTGCGACACCCATGCCGACGAGATCCACGAGCAGTTCGCCCCGTACGACGAACCGATGGGCACCGCGCTGCGTAACCACGCGGCCATGGTCGACATGAAGGCCGGCCTCGGCCCCATCATGATGCATACCGACAAGGCAATGCAGGCTCTGGAAGAGTCCATGGACGCCAAGCAGATCAAGCATCTCGAAGCCGAGGCATGGGAGGACTTCCTCGACATGACCATCGCTCAGGCCGGTCTCTGGGCTGCCAATGACGTCGAGCCCAACAAGGTCCCGTCCGAGCTGATGCCGTCCGAGCCTTATCTGCTCGGCTCGCATGCCGGTTGCGCCGGTTTCTGGGTAAGCGGCCCCGGCGACATCGAGGGAACTCCGGATGAATGGTCATGGGGATACAACCGCATGTCCACCGTCAACGGCCTGTTCATGTCCGGTGACGTGGTCGGCGCCTCCGGCCACAAATTCTCTTCCGGCTCGCATGCCGAAGGTCGCATCGCCGGCAAGATGGCGGTCGCCTGGTGCCTTGATCACGAAGGGTATTCTCCGGCCATATCAGAGAGCATCGATGAACTCGTCGCCGAGATCTACGCGCCGATGGAGCTTTACGCCAAGTACAAGTCGTACACAACGGCTCCCGAAAACGTCGACATCAACCCGAATTACATCCGTCCGCGGATGTTGCAGTTCAGGCTGATGAAGATCATGGACGAGTATGTGGGCGGTGTCTCCACGTGGTATACAACCAGCGCCACGTTGCTGGCCGAAGGCCTCAAGAAGCTTGAGGTGCTCAAGGAGGATTCGGCCCGGATGGCGGCTTCCGACCTGCACGAGCTGCTCCGCTGCTGGGAGAATTACCACCGCATCTGGGCTGCCGAGGCCCACGCGCGGCACATCAACTTCCGCGAGGAGAGCAGGTACCCCGGTTACTATTACCGGGGCGACTTCCCGGGCATCGATGATGCGAACTGGAAGTGCTTCACCAACTCCAGGTGGACTCAGGAAGGCGGCTGGGAGCACAAGAAGGTACCGTACGTCGAGCTCGTTCCTGCCCCGACTCCGGCCTAGTACGGGCTGGCTACAGGAGCTGGACAATTCCGGGCGGGACAGGTCGCTATCGACCTGTCCCGCCTTAAATAAGCGGCTGTTTGGACCTTGGATATTGGACATTGGATACATCCGCGATAAGCATGTCCTGATCAGGTTAAAAAATTGTTTTCCAACATCCAATATCCAAAATCCAATATCCAGCTTTTAGGAGGGACCCTATGGCAGATAAAGTTTTGATAATCGGAGGAGGCATGAGCGGCATCACCAGCGCGGTAGAAGCCGCTGAAGCCGGTCTCGAAACCGTGATCGTCGAAAGAAACCCGTATCTCGGCGGGCGGGTTTCGCAGCTTTACAAGTACTTCCCCAAGCTCTGTCCTCCCTATTGCGGCCTGGAGATAAACTTCCGGCGTATCAAGCAGAATCCGAAAATCAGTTTTTACACGCAGGCCGAGGTCCAGAGCGTCTCCGGCAGCGAGGGGGACTTCACCGCAGCAGTTCAGGTAAACCCCCGGTATGTAACCGAGAAGTGCACGAATTGCGGCGAATGCGCCGAAGCGTGCCCCTCCGAACGGCCCAACGATTTCAATTTCAACATGGACACCACGAAAGCGGTGTACCTGCCTCACGACCTGGCGTATCCCATGAGGTACGTACTCGACCGGGCCGCCTGCGGCTCCGGCTGCCAGGCCTGCGCCGACGCCTGCGGTTATGGCGCCATAGATCTAGAAATGCAGACAAGGACAGTTGAGATCAATGCCTCCAGCATAGTCATGGCGACCGGCTGGAATCCGTATGATGCGTCCAGGATCGAGAATATCAACTTTGCCACCATTCCCAATGTCATCACCAATGTGATGATGGAACGGCTGGCGGCACCCAACGGGCCCACCAAAGGCAAAATCATCAGGCCGTCTGACGGCAAGGAAGTGAAGAGTATCGCTTTCGCGCAATGCGCCGGCAGCCGGGACGAAAACAACCTTCCGTACTGCTCATCTATCTGCTGCATGGCTTCCCTGAAGCAGGCGACATATCTGAGGGACACAGCGGAGGACTCCACCGCAGAGATCTTCTACATAGATCTGCGCGCTCCGGGCAAGTACGAAGACTTTCTAAGGAAGCTCGAGGAAGACGAAAACGTCACAATGACCAAGGGCAAAGTCGCGGCAATCGAGGAAGACGCGGCGACCGGCGACCCGGTAGTAACTGTGGAGGATATACTGGGCGGCGGCAAGATCAAGAAGCAGTTCGATATGGTGGTTCTGGCATCCGGAATGGAGCCCGCCGCCAAGTCGGCCAGTATCCCGGTAGACGCCGCCTACGAGGCCAATGGTTTCGTAGACGCTGAAAATCTGCCCCCGGGCATCTTCGCCGCGGGAGTGTCGAGGCGGCCCGACGATGTGGCCACATCGGTTCAGGACGCGACCGGTGCGGCGCTCAGAAGCGTGCAGTCAAGCGCGAAAACGCCAGCGGTCGCCGGCGAGAAGGCTGGAGGTAACTGATATGGAACAGAAAGTAGGAGTATATGTCTGTTCTGACTGCGGCATCGGCGACGCGCTGAACCTCGAGGCTCTGGAGAATATAGCCAGAAACGAGTACCGCGCCGACGTGGTGAAGACAGCGCCGTTCCTCTGCAGCCAGGAAGGTTCGCAGATAATCAAGGATGATATCAACAACGAAGACATAAACACGATCATCGTGGCCGGGTGTTCCGCCCGTTTCAACACTGATGCCTTCGATTTCGACCCGCTGAAGTTTGTCGTCGAGCGGGTAAATCTGCGTGATCACATCGTATGGACGCAAACCCCCAAGGCCGATCAACCCTCTGAAGCAGAGGAAGCAGCGCCTGCTGAGGCAGAATCCGCCGATTCACAGGCCGGGGGAGAGGAAGCCGAGACCGAAGCCGGCGCGGCAGAGCCTGCCGGTGAGGCGGAGGCATCCGCTGGTGACTCTTCCGCCGCGGTGAATGAGAACACTCAGGAGATGGCTGAGGACCACCTGCGCATGGGCATGGTGCGCGCCAAGAAATCAGAGCTTCCGAAGCCTCAGATCGAGGAGATAAACAAGACGATTCTGGTCATCGGAGGCGGCGCCACCGGTATCTCAAGCGCCCTGGAATCGGCCGCGGCCGGTTACGACGTGGTGCTTGTCGAGAAGGAAGCCGAGCTGGGCGGCTGGGCCAGGAAGATGTACAAGATCCTCCCGGACAAACCGCCTTTTGAGCAGACCCGGAAACCCGACATAGATGAGAAGATCAAGTCAGTCCAGGACAACGATAAAATTCGCGTGATCACCGGCGCAAACGTGAAGAAGACCGCTGGCGAGCCCGGAAAATACGAGGTGACTGTCAGCCACAACAGCAGCTCCGAGACTATCAACGCCGGCAGCATCGTGCTGGCGATTGGCTGGAAACCCTATAACGCTGACAGGCTCGGGCACATGGGTTATGGCAAGTTTCCGAACGTCATCACCAATGTGGAGATGGAGGAAAGGACATCGGCCAGCGGAGGACAGATAACGCGTCCATCCGACGGCAAGCAGGCGACCCGTGTCGCTTTCATTCAGTGCGCCGGCCAGCGTGACCCGGAGCATCTGCCATACTGCTCCACCGTTTGTTGCCTGACATCGCTGAAGCAGGCGACCTACGTGACCGAGAGCGACCCCGAGGCGGCAGCCTTCATCATTTACAAGGACATGCGCACTCCAGGCCTGTACGAGGAGTTCTACAAGACATCGCAGGACAATCCCGGAGTCATGCTCACCAAAGGAGAAGTCACCAGCATCAGCGAGGACGAGACCGGCAATATCATCCTGGAGATAGACAACACCATCCTCGGCGAGAAGGTAATGGTGGCGGCCGACATGCTGGTTCTGGCCACCGGCATGGTCACCAACGCCCTGCCGGCCCACATCGAGGACGTCACTGACCTGACGCCCGAGTACGTGGGGCAATGGCGCGAGACTGAAACCCAGGACGGTATAATCAAAGAGGTGATAGCTGATCCGGTGGTGCTAAATCTCGAATACCGCCAGGGACCGGAGATGCCCTATCTGAAATACGGTTTTCCTGACTCCCACTTTATCTGCTTCCCGTATGAGACCCGCAGAACCGGGATTTACGCCGCCGGCGCTGTCCGGGCTCCGATGACGGCCATGCAGTCGGTAAATGACGGCGGTGGCGCGGCGCTCAAGGCGATCCAATGCCTGGAGCTGACCGCGCAGGGCATGTCCGTGCATCCGCGGGTGGGAGACATGTCATTCCCGGAGATCAACTTCACCAACTGCACGCAGTGCCGCCGCTGTACCGTGGAATGTCCCTTCGGCGTCCTTGACGAAGATGAAAAAGGCACGCCCAAGACAAACACATTCCGCTGCCGCCGGTGCGGCACCTGTATGGGAGCTTGTCCGCAGCGGATCATCTCGTTCAACAATTACAGCGTGGGCATGATCGCCGACCAGATGAAGGCGATCAAGGTGCCGGAAGAGGACGACAAGCCGCGGATCGTGGCGCTCATCTGCGAGAACGACGCCTATCCGGCGTTGGACATCGCGGGTCTGAACCGGATGAACATCAGTCCATTCTACAGGTTCATCTCGATGAGATGTCTGGGCGGCACCAACCTGGTCTGGATCGCCGACGCCCTGTCTGCAGGCATCGAGGGCTTCCTTCTGATCGGCTGCAGGTTCGACGATGAATATCAGTGCCATTTCATCAAAGGCAGCAAGGCGGCCAACGAGCGGCTGGGCAAAGTGCAGGAGACGCTCAGCCGCCTCATGCTCGAATCCGAGCGGGTCACACAGGTTGAGCTGGCCATGAACGAATGGGACAGGCTGCCGCAGATCATGGAGGACTTCGCCGAGCAGCTTAAGGAATTCGGACCCAATCCGTTCAAGGGCTTCTAGGAGGGATGATATGGCTGATGAAAATGTAGAAAAGAGCGAAGAAACAGCGGGCGCCGGAGAGGCTCAGGCTGAGGCGGCAGCCGCGGAAGAGAGTGTGGTGGCCACAGCGAACCCGGAGCCTGAATCCGGAGAGCCCGGGGCAGAAGGCGCCCCGGAGGGCGAATCGCCTGCCGCGGAACCGGCGGCTCAGGAAGCGCCGGCCAGGATGATTCAGCCCGACATAAAGTTCGTTCGTGAAGTCATGGGCAGCGGCGGCAATGATCTGAAGAAATGCTTCCAGTGCGCCTCCTGCTCGGTTGTATGCAACGTGACTCCGGATGACCATCCGTTTCCCCGCAAGGAAATGATGTGGGCCCAGTGGGGGCTCAAGGAAAAGCTGATTGCCAATCCGGATATCTGGCTGTGCCATCAGTGCAACGACTGCACGGCCCAATGCCCCCGGGACGCCAAGCCGGGACGGGTGATGCAGGCCGTGGCCAAGATGAGCATTCCCAGCCTGTCCAAGCCGGGATTTCTGGCCAAGGGAGTGGGCAGCCCCACGGCGCTGCTGCTCATGACCGCCATACCGGTGATCATACTGGCTTTGGTGATCGGGGTTCTGGGGGGCGGAAGCTTTACACCGGAAAGGGAAGTACTAGGCGGCGTAGAGCAGATCGTGTACAACAACTTCATGAAAACCATCGCCATTGACATCGTGTTCAGCACCTTTTTCATCCTGGGCATCTTGGTTCTGGCCCTGGGGGTGCGCAACTATTGGGGAATGATGAAGGCTCATGCCGACAGGGAAGGGATCCGGTTAAAAACCGGAGGGCTGGCCCAGGTGGGACCGGTCCTGTCGGAGATAATCACCCACAAGCGATTCGGCAAGTGCGACGAGACAAAGGACAGAAAGACGTCACACCTGTTCATTTTCTATTCCTTCGGCCTGCTTTTCGCTGCCACCGCAGTGTCGGTGCTTTATACCTACGGGCCGCTGCTTTGGGGCGGCGAGGGGACGCATTCTCCGTTTCCGACGATCCACCCCGTCAAGTTCTTCGGCTACACGGGAGCCGCAGCGGGCGTCATCGGCATCGGACTGATTACGATCAACCGGTTCAAGCATCAGCAGAAAACCGGCATGGGCAGCTATTTTGACTGGCTGCTTATCGTACTGGTAATAGTACTGATGTTCACCGGCATCGGCTCGGCGGCGTTCCGCAAGCTAGACATCGGTGTGCTTGCATATCCGACCTATTTTGTGCATCTGGTCGCCGTGCTGTTTCTGTTCATGTACGCGCCGTTCTCAAAAATGGCGCACATGGTCTACCGGGGGACGGCAATGGCCTTTGCCCGGGCGGCAGGCAGAGATACGCCCATGTAGGCAAACAGGCTGAAACGAGTTGTCATATTAAAGCGGCGCCTGGATGCACCGGGCGCCGCTGTTATGAGGCATGGCGGCATCTACGCCTTGCGCATGTAAGATGTATGAATTTTGTGTGAATCGTTAGGCATGTCCGGAGGGCCCTCGCTACGCCTGAGATCAATCCGCCCTGAAAAGTCTCCTTATGCATTCTCCAGGAAAGCAGATAACCTGCTGCGTCGCGGACCTCAGGCAGGCTGGCCATTAAGAGGATGATCAATCTGATAAAATACATTCTGTCGGCAAAATCAATTACATGGCGGAGAATTTAAAGATGGCATCACTTAACCACAGGGCGATAGTTCCTCAAAAGTTGGAGCTTGATTCAAAATTCAGATTTCGCTGCTATCCCGGCATATCATGTTTCACCCGCTGCTGCAGCGGCATCGAGATACTCCTGACACCTTATGACGTGGTCCGGATGAAGAATCGCCTGGGCTTGAACAGCACTACCTTCCTGCAGAGGCACACGTGGTCCAGGATAGATGAAAAAACAACGCAGCCTTTACTTTTTATCAAGCTCAACGATGACGAAGAGCGTCTCTGCCCCTTCGTGGTAGAAAAAGAGGGATGTACCATATACACTGACCGGCCCGCAGCCTGCCGGTACTATCCCATCGGCCAGACCACCCACCGGCGCGCCGACGAAAGCAATCAAAACGCTGTCCACGATGAATGGTATGTCATGGTCAGGGAGAAACACTGCCTTGGATTTGACGAGAACCGGGAGTGGTCCGTAGCACAGTGGCGCGACGACCAGGAATCCTCCCTGTACGACGAGATGAACCGCGAATGGAAAAACATCATGATGAAGCAGGACTTGCCCAGGGACAAGATTGAGGAGCGGCGGCAAAAGATGTTTTACATGGCCAGCTACGATCTGGACAGCTTCCGCCGTTATGTGCTGGAGAGCCGTTTCCTGGAGCTTTTTGACGTCGGTGATGTCCTGGTCGAGAAGATCAGCGCCGATGACGTGGAGCTCATGCATTTTGCGGTCAAGTATCTCAAATATCTGCTCGGCATCCAGCCGGAGCTGAATTTAAAGCCGCACGTCCGGGAAGAGCAGGAAAGGTTCATAGCGGAGAAAAGGGCCCGCGAGGATATGGAACGTGCTGAGCGGGAGGCTGCCGTGAGGGCCGGTAAAGAGCCTCCTCAGGAGGAATAGGCGAGCCCCTCGTTCGCTGGCTTTCCTGATACAAAGCCTCTAGAATCGTACCTTGTGGAGAGGTGGCCGAGCCGGCTGAAGGCGATCGCCTGCTAAGCGATTAAGGGGGTTTTAAGCCTCCTTCGAGGGTTCGAATCCCTCCCTCTCCGCCAGAAAGCCGGACATTGGATGGATATAATCCAACGCCCGGATGCACGATCCGCATTCGCGCGCCCGTAGCTCAGCTGGATAGAGCGTTTGACTACGAATCAAGAGGTCACAGGTTCGAATCCTGTCGGGCGCGCCAAAATATGAACGATATCTGCGGATCCCCCGGTCAAAAATGCAGGGGGCGCTTCGCTTCCTAAACGGCATATCCGGAATTAAAACCAAAAAATCCATGCTTTGGCAAGCCTTTACGCCATCATCCCCGCCGAGGTCAACCAACCAGTTCTCATGAAAGACAGAGACGATCAGAAGTTTATGCGCAGAGCCCTGAAAGAGGCCCGGATGGCGGCTGCCAGGGGAGAGGTGCCGGTGGGCGCGGTAATCGAGCAACGGGGAGAAGTGATCGCCGCGGCCGGCAACAAGCGGGAGACGGCCAAGGATCCCACTGCTCACGCGGAGATTCTGGCAATCCGTCAGGCAGCTGAAAAGCTGGGCGGGTGGCGCCTGAGGGGCTGTACCATATATGTTACCGTCGAGCCTTGCCCCATGTGCGCGGGCGCCATATACCAGGCCCGTATCGACAGGTTGGTCTTTGGCGCCCCTGACTTAAAAGCGGGGGCCTGCGGATCCCTCATGGACATAGTTCGCGACGGGCGTCTCAACCATCGGGTCGAGGTTACCGGCGGCGTGATGGCCGGCATGGCCGCGGAGACGCTCAGGGTATTCTTCACCGCCAGGCGATAATCGGAGACCGCAAGGGCGGCGGCCCCGGCGGCCCGAAAGGTCCAGTTATGCGTGCCGTAAGCGGCTTTCCCGCCACGCATACTTCCGTTAAACTATCCCGGTATGAGCGGTCCGCCATTTCTGCGTGCGGAGAGGTGGCAGAGCTGGTTGAATGCGGCGGTCTCGAAAACCGTTGTGCCCTTTCGCGGGGCACCGAGGGTTCGAATCCCTCCCTCTCCGCCAAAAAGAGAAGTTGGATGTCGACGCGGGCTTAAGCATCCGCCATCCCGGCATCCATCCGCTTCATGGAGAGGTGTCCGAGCTGGCCGAAGGAGCACGACTGGAAATCGTGTAGACGGGGTTAACTCGTCTCGAGGGTTCGAATCCCTCCCTCTCCGCCAGAAACCGGGTTGGATGTTGGCTGACGCCTTTGAATGCCGTTTCCCGGCGTCTGGTATGCTTGACCGGATTGCTCGCGCCCGTAGCTCAGCCGGATAGAGCGTCGGCCTCCGGAGCCGAAGGCCACAGGTTCGAATCCTGTCGGGCGCGCCAAAAAGGCAGGCATTTGATGCCGGGCCTGGAAGATTGATCCGGAATCCGGCGGTTTGAAAATACAGGCAATTCAGTACCCGATGGCCAATTTCCAAAATCCGAATGACAACCGTCCCATCTGGGCTCCCTGGAGAATCGAATACATTCTTGGGGAGAGGGAGAAGACATGCCTTTTTTGCCGGGTCATCGAGGAAACCGATGACCAGAAGAACCTGGTGCTTTATCGCGGCCGGCGCGCGTTCGTGATCATGAATCTGTATCCTTACAATCCGGGCCACCTGATGATTGCTCCGTATGAGCACGTCTCCGAGCTGGAGCTGCTCGACCCCGAGGCGGCTGCGGAAGTCATGTCGCTGACACAGGAGTGCATCAGAGTGCTCAAGAAAACCATGAAGCCCGATGCCCTGAACGCCGGCATAAACCTGGGCGAGATAGCCGGCTCCTCGATCAAGGAGCATCTGCACATGCACATCGTCCCCCGCTGGCAGGGCGACAATAATTTCATGCCGGTGATTGCCGATATGAGAGTAATACCTCAGGCTCTTTCGGAGACGTACAGATTTTTGGAGCCGCAGTTCGAGGTTTACGGAAACAGCTGAGATCAAGCAGCGGGAGGGTCATGGAAGTCGAAGTGCGCTTGCCGGTTTCGCTGGGAAGCTTCCGAGGCGATGGCGGCACGGTGGTGGCTGATGGCGAGGACATCAGCGGAGTGATCGAGAGCCTGGGGATGATGTTCGAAGGCCTCAAGGACGAGCTGATAGACGCCAGGAGACAGGCCTGGCCGAATGTCAGGATCTTTTTGAACGGTGAAGATATCCGTTATCTGAACGATCTCAACACAGCAGTCCGCGAGGGGGATGTCATCTCCATAATGCCGGCAGTCTCCGGATGAAACCTTCATCCTGTCGCCGGCGATTCCCCCAATAGGCCATGCTTCATATTGCTCTTTCCGGGCAGGATCGTGGCCCCTTTCCACCCGGTCATGAAAAAGGATCTCCCCGTCCGTTAATCTTCTTGTTGACAGAAACCGCATCCTGATTTAATGTGATTAGTTAATGTGTATAAATATGATTATGTTTAACGCATTGTTTCCCGTCGTTTAGCGCTGGTACAGACAAATACCGGCCATCAGGCCGGGGAGGTATTTATGGAGATAAGCCGGCAAGCAGATTACGCCATTCGCACGGTGATGGCTCTGGCTGAAAATGGCGATGGAGAACTGTCCCAGACGCGCGAGATAGCCCGGCGCCAGAACATGCCTGAGAAGTACCTGCCCACGATTGTGAGAACTCTTGCCCGCGCCGGCTTGTTGAGAACGATCCGGGGCAGCCGCGGAGGCATCGCTCTGGCAATGCCGCCCGGGGATATCTCCATCAGGATGGTCGTAGAAGCCATCGACGGTCCGCTGCTTCTGAATCGCTGCCTGGTCCGCCCGGGTGAATGCGGCAACGGCCGGGGAGAAGTGTGCTCATTGCACGTTTTCTGGGAGAAGATGGTCGATGACATCCACCGGGACATGGATTCGGTAAATTTCGCTGACCTGAGATCCGACGTGATCAGATTGCCGAATCGATCGAGAAGCCGCTAGAATCAGGGTATCGGGAGAGGTCGAACGAGGCGGATCATGATTCTGCCAACCTCCTGGCGCCTATTGCTTGAGAAGATTCTCCAGCTTGGCTCTCAACTGCTCTTTTTCCATGAGAGAGTTTGTCTTCTCGATGATCCTGCCGTCTTTGGAGATATAAAGCATTCCGGGAATGTATTCCAGGTTGTAACGGGCAAACTCACATGAGTTTTCAGGCACCGTCAGGTCGTATTTGATTACTTCGATTTTCCCGGTATATTCCTGATTCAGCTCATCGACGATGGGCGTCTGCTTCTGGCAGGCCGGTCATGTGTCGCGGAAGAAGTACACGAGCTGGGGCTGATCCCCGGGGGCAGGAATAAGGCTGGGGGCATCGAAGTCGCACTCGATCTGGGCGGCTGTTTCCGTTTCTTCTCCGCAACCGGCAGTCAGAACCATGCCCGCAAGCAGAATGAAACCCAGAATGAGCAGAGGAATGGACAGAAATCTCTTCATCGAAAACAATTCTAGCCTATCGGGGCTGAAAAATGAAAGCCCGGAAGATTGCCGGACTGGTATAATCGGCGCCGGATAGCTGGATTCAATCAGAAATTGACAAGGTAACTACCTGACAAAGGCGGGCTTACACCGCCACGCGGGGGAGAAGACCAATTTCGAACCACGGCGAAGACAGCGCCCCGATAATAAAATCTGATGTCACGCTCTGGCAGGCCGGAGAATTATCCTGGCCCACCGTGGCGGTGCCAGCGGAGGAGCCTGTCGAACTGCTGGTTGACGGCCGGATGGTGGCTGTTATCCATTGCACCCCTCTTAATCTCGATGAGCTGGCGGTTGGTTATCTTTTGAGCCAGGAGCTGATACCTGAGCAGACGGATGTATTATGCGTAAGGGCGGAGCAAGGCAATCGCCGGGTGAGCGTTACCCTCAGGCATCCGCCGGAAAATGACGTCGCCGGGTCCCGGGCCGGAACGGAAGCGATGACAGCAAAAAACCAGGATCCGAAACCGTTAGTGATTTACAGCGGTTGTGCTCAACGCGCGTACCTGGCGGGCAGGCGCGGTCATATGGGGGACACGATCTTCGGCCCGGCCATGGTGCGGGCCGTCCTGTCGCGGGTCTTGAGGAAAGGAGAGCTGTACCGGCAGACCCGGGGAGTTCACAGCGCCGCCATCGCAGACGCGAACGGAGAAATCATGGCGCTGAGAGAGGATATCGGCCGTCATAACGCGCTGGACAAGATCCTGGGCTTTACGGCTGCCCGCGGTCTCGACCCCGGGAAACTCTTCATCGCTGCCACCGGCCGCATTTCAGCTGACGCCGTTGCGAAACTGATCCGCTTTGGCATCCCTTTGATGTTGTCCCGGGGAGTTCCCACATCCCTGGCCCTGTCCATGGCGGGCGAAACGGGAATCAGCCTGGTGGGCAGCATGGGTCCGGCCAAATTGCGCGTCTACTCCCATCCCGAACGCCTGGGAATTGAGCGCGGCCGGGATGAGCCCATCCTCATCTAGCTCAGGTCTTTTTTCTGGAACAACAGCACCGCAATCATCAACAGCGCGGAAAGATACACCAGTTCGTAAAGAAAAGACCAGGCCCGGGGTGTGAATGCCGACGGGCTTACGCCCATGAGATTCGACGCCTGGGTCTGACCCAGCATAATCCGGCCGGCAAGATCATTGACCTCGCCAACCGGCAGCACCATGCGGAAGAGGTTGGCCGCCACCATGATCACCGCGTTTTGTGAAGTTTCGCCGATGGCATGCACTATCCGCAGGTTGGATGTGATCACCATCATCAAGAAGACAAAAACAGCGTTTGCCACGACCGGCAATACTGTGGAGAAAGCCAGCGTCAGAGAGACCATGGTGATGACATTAAGGCAAACAAGCATCAGGGCGGGGAAGAAACGCCAGACCAGCATGCCGGAGCCAAGCGCCACCGAGAGCCACAGAGCCAGCCCCATGATAATCACATAGGCGGCCATGAGCATGACGTGCCCCAGCCACTTTCCGGCAATTAACTGGACGCGGCTGATTGGCTTGGTAACCAGGGTGACGATGGTCCCCCTCTCAATCTCCGAATAAATTGTGCCCAGGGTTGTGAAGATTGCCAGAAACATGCCGATGAAATTGAGGCCGCCCAGCGCGAAATTCAGAAATTCACGGCTGGCCGCGATCCTCATCTGCTCATCGCCTACTATGGCGTTACCGCCACTGGGTGAGCTGAAAGCGGGCACCAGGGCCAAATACAGCAAACTGATCACCAGTCCGGCGATCATGGCTTTGCCCCGAACGGCTTCCTTCACGGTGAACCTTGCCAGAGCCCATGTTTTCATGCGTCGGACTCCTGGATTAACTGCAAAAAAGCTTCCTCAAGAGGCATCTGCCTCGGTGTGAACTCCATCAGATTGGCGCCACTTTCCATGATCATGCGGGCAAGGTGGCTCAGCAACTCCTCCTTGTCAACGGTCACCATCAGACAGCCATCATCCTGCTGCACGCGCTTGGCCAAATCGCGGATCTGTTCCATGACGCGATCGGTGATGCCGGCGGCCCGGATTTCCACAGTGTGGCCCGGTTTGATCATCGACTTAAGGTCCGAGACCTGCACCAGCTTTCCCCTGTTCATGATCCCCACCCGGGCGCACGTCATTTCCACTTCCGAGAGAAGGTGCGAATTCATGAAGACCGTGGTTCCCCTGTCTTTCAGGGACATGAGGAGATCCCGCATATCCCGGCGCCCCATCGGGTCAAGGGCTGAGGCAGGTTCGTCGAGAAACAGGAGGCGGGGGTTATTAATGATGGCCTGGCCGATGCCTATGCGCTGCATCATGCCCTTGGAAAACGTACGAATGCGGGACTTGCGATTTTCGCTGAGCCCGACAAGCTCCAGCACCTCGTCGATGCGTTTTCTTCTCGCGCCAGCGGGCATGCCGTAAAGACGTCCATGGAAGTCCAGGAATTCGTCGGCGCGAAGATGGGAATGGAACTGGCACAGCTCCGGCAGGTATCCTATCTGGGAGCGAGATTCCAGGTCGCCGAGCGGTTTTCCCAGCAGCCTGGCGCTGCCGGAGGTGGGGAAGATGACCTGCATGAGTATCTGGACGGTTGTTGTCTTGCCGGCGCCGTTAGGCCCCAAGAATCCGAATACCTCTCCCTGCTCCACCCGGAAACTCAACCAGTCAACAGCCCTGACCTCGCCATCAGATGAACCGTACGACTTTGTGAGCCCTTCAATCTCGACGGCTGCCGCCATCTTCACCCGCTACCCCTTGAATAATGTATGTACGCCCCACCAAATTAAGACAAAACCGCCGTATTACTCAACATTTTAATTACACAACATTAAGAACTGGTACGACGGAACTTGACTGGAAAGACAATCAAAGCGATTGTATCACCCTTATACAGGGGCGTTCAAGCATCAGCCGTCAAGTTGACAGAAGCCGTCGTCAATCGCCCTTGACCCGCCCGCGGCAGTATTAGGGGCCACTTTACTTTACCGGGGCGTTAGGCACATCGGACTTCTTGAACGCGGGGTCATACTCCTTGTCGAACTTGATTGAGGCATTGTCATATACCTCGCTCACGAATTCGCGCCATTTCTGGGAATAAAGCTGTCCGCCGTATATGACAATAATTTCGTTCCTGACGTCCTCGAAAGAACGCAACATGGCCGGAATTATGTTCTCAACCTTAAACACATACCACTGTTCTCCCAGCCGGACAGGATCGGAAATCTCGCCGTTCCCCAATCCCGATATCGCCTGGTCCAGCTCGGGAGCCAGTTGTCCTGGCGAAACCAGGCCCAGGGCGCCTCTTCTGGCAGCCGCGGTTTCATCTATGGATATTTCTGAAACAAGCTGGAGCATGTCCTCACCGGCCCGCAGACGGCTGACTGCGGCAGCCGCGTCAGCTTCGTCGCTTGTGATTATCTGGCGCACCTGGCGACGCTCCGGCTGAACGTACTGCCCTATGTTACGTTCATAGTAATCCCGTGCGTCCTCGTCCGTAACCTGGATATCCTTGCCGATGTCAGCTTCCATTTTCTCATGGAGAATCGTGCGCCTGATATCGTCGCGCATCTGCTCCACGGAGATGCCCATTCCCTCAAATTCCTCGATCATCCTCACGGTGTCGCCAAGAAACTTCTCTTCGGCGGTATACTCCATGCGCTCGTCGATCTCGGCTTCGGAAACGGTGATGCCACGTTTCTCTGTCTCCTGGCGCTCCAGTTCCTCCCTGACCAGCTGATCGGCCACTTCCCGCCTTAAATCGCCGTAACCGGCTTCATCCTCCTCAGATGGGATCATGGCGCTGTAGACCTTACGGAGGTTATCAATGCGGTCCGCAACTTCCGCTTTGGTAATAATCTCCCCATTGACGCTGGCGGCGGCGTCATCCGGCAATGAGCCACATCCTGCCAGACCAGCTATCGCGATCGTCCCGAAAAGTCCGGCCATTATCAGCGAAACCGCACGGAATCCAGATATCATTCCAACTCCTTGTTTTCTACATAAAAGCGGGCAAGTTAAGTAAGTATAGACACTAAGTCGATTTTAGGCAAAATTGAGGCGCAGAGAAGACAGGTGTTTCCATTAAGCCGGTCGTCAGAGGGGCTGTGGTATACTCTTGTTTATCGTCATGTTGAGATCGAAAGGGCTTTTATGCAGCCTGCATCAGAAAGGCCATCCTCCATGAAATCAAATCAGCCGACAGGTAATATCAAACACGTTACGCCGCATGGAAGATTCCGCGGCGTCCTGTTCTTGCCGGCGCTCGCGATTTTATTGCTGGCTGTGTCATTCACGGCTGCCGGCTGTGGCGGCGATTCTGCCTCTGATGATGGCGCTGTCGCTGAAGCTGACCCCGCTTCAACTGAGGCCAAGCCGGTTTTTTCAGTCACCGAGGCGGATGTGGCCGAGCTGGCTGGCAGAAGGATCGGGGAGAAAAATCTGATCCGGTCTGTGCAGATCACTTCACAGGGCAACGACAAGGATATCGTAATCAGCGTCAGCCGCCCCAGCGCCTGTCATGACGGCGCCGTGGTGGGAATCGGCGTTACTTTCGCGCAGAAAATGATGGCCAGGCTCTTTAAGTATCCTGAAGTGGCCAGCGTGGAGACCGTTGTTTATGGCACAGATGAAAATACGCCCAATGACGAAGTAGCCCTCAGAATTGTGGTAGACCGGTCTGTCGCGGCAGGGATGGACTGGTTTGAGTTCACCGACAGAAACGCCCCCCGGCTGGCGACGACGTACTACGCGCACCCGAAAATCCAATCCAGTTATGACATAGAAGGCGGAGATCCGTCGGGCCCTGTTCCCCAGGGCCAGACGCCGTCGGCCTAGGCAGGTCCAGCATGGCTGGCCGCCGGCACGTCCTTTCCGCCGAAGTGCCCGAGAGCCTCAGGCCGGGCTGGGAGATCGGCCGGCGGCATTTCGGCAGGCGCGTCTATTTTCACGCTCCATCAATCAGGCGTTATTCGACTTCTGAATTCAGGCAGGACAGCGCCTGTTCTTTCCCGGCAGTTTCGATTACCGGATCCTCATGCCGTCTCATGTGCGATCATTGCCGGGCCCATGTCCTCAAATGGATGAAACCGGCGGTAACTCCGGAAGCGCTAACGGCGGAAGCCGCGCGTTTTATGCGCCAGGGCGCCAGGGGGCTGCTGGTTAGCGGCGGATCCGACGCTGACGGAGCGGTGCCGCTGGCCGGCTTTCTGGAAGCTATCCGTGAAGTAAGGGAACGGTTCGGGCTCAGGGTCATCGTCCACACCGGCATTACCGGACGGTCACTGGCCCGGGGCATGGCCGCCGCCGGTGTGGATGCGGCCCTGATTGACATCATCGGATGCGGCCGGACCATCAGTGATGTGTGCCACCTGCCTCAGGCAACCATGGCCGATTACGAAAGGTCCCTGGCCAATCTCAACGATGCCGGAGTGCCGGCATCTCCCCATGTGGTGATCGGCCTTGACCGCGGCCGTATCAGAGGCGAACTCCAGGCGCTCGAGATCATCAGCCGCCATGATATAGCCAGCCTGGTCATGGTGGGACTGCTCCCCATGAAGGATACTCCGATGCGGGACGTGATGCCGCCCTCCCCGGAGCAGATGGCTGAGATTTTCATGGCGGCGCGGGAACTCGTGCCTGATAAGCCGATTCAGCTGGGCTGCGAGCGGCCGGCCGGAGAGCACCGCCTCTTGACCGATCAGCTGGCGCTTAAGGCCGGTCTGAACGGCATCGCCTATCCAGCCGAGGGAATCATCGGCCTGGCCCGGAAGATGGGGTTAGAGCCGGAGTTCTCCGGCATGTGCTGCGCCCTGGGTTTTTGCCCTGAGGATAAGGATCCCGAGGGGCAAAGTCCGGACCCGGCCGTGACAAGCGCCGGTAAGCGCGGTGGCGACGCGGTAAAGGGAAGCGGGTGAGGCGTTTGAAGCCAACCGGCCCATGGCGGCTTCTGGATACCGGAGCCC
Organism: Thermoleophilia bacterium; assembly: GCA_014859345.1. GTDB lineage: Bacteria > Actinomycetota > Thermoleophilia > BMS3ABIN01 > BMS3ABIN01 > Kmv30. The sequence goes on along the minus strand of JACUUL010000004.1, from coordinate 9,258 downwards.
GCAGCGCCGCGGCCAACATCGCCCTTGATTCGGTGCTGCTGGAGATGGCCGCCCGGGGGGAGATCCCCGGTACGATCAGGTTTCTCCAGTTCGTTCCCGCAGCGGCGCTGATCGGCCGGCACCAGATCGTGGCCCAGGAAATACGCCAGGACTATTGCCTCAGTCGCGGCATGGAGGTTAACCGCCGCCTGACCGGAGGAGGGGCAGTCTATCTGGACACCACGCAGATCGGGTGGGAGGTCATTGCTTCCCGGCGGGATATCGGCGCCGGGCCGCGTCTTCAGGAACTCACCGCGTTCATCTGCCGCGGGGTGGTCTCCGGACTCGAGCTTCTTGGGGTAACCGCCGCTTTCAGGCCTCGCAATGACATCGAGGTAGATGGCCGCAAGCTGTGCGGCACCGGAGGCGCCTATGAGGGAGATGCTTTCCTTTTCCAGGGCACCCTGCTCATGGAATTCGACCCCGAAACCATGGTTCGCGCCCTGAAGGTCCCGGCCGAGAAGCTCTCGGCGCGGGAACTGGATTCCGCCCGCGGCCGGGTTACTTGCCTCCAGGAACTGTTGCCTCGGACCCCTTCCGCAAACGATGTCAAGCAGGCTCTGGCTCAGGGGTTCAGCCGGGAACTGGGCGTGGAACTGGCGCCCGGGGAACTGACGCCCCGGGAAGAGGCCGGGCTTGATAAAAAGCTGCCTTTTCACCGCTCCGAAGCCTGGGTCAACCAGATCAGCGAGGAAGCAGCCGGCTCGCACCCGATGCTGGCCAATATTCACAGGGGGGAAGGCGGGTTGGTGCGGAGCTGCCTGTCCGTGGACCTGCGACGGAACCGCATCAAAAGCGTCCTGTTTACCGGGGATTTCTTCATCAGGCCGGCGCGGGCGGCGCTGGACCTGGAAGCAAGCCTCAGGGGTGTCACCTTCGACCGGGCCGAGGCTGCCATACACAGCTTTTTCTCAAACAGCGGCGCGGAGGCATTGGGCCTGGGAGCCCAGGAATTCTGGCTGAGCCTGAAAGGCTGTCTCGACAAACTGGAGTTTCCCGGTTACGGCATCAGCCTGAATGACGCCAACCGTGTATCGGTTGTGGGAGCCCAGAGCCTGCCGCGTGCCGCTGCCGCGGCCAAGGCCCTGCTGCTGCCCTACTGCGCCAAACTGCCTGACCACGATTGCCGGAACCAGGAGGGCTGCGACCTGTGCGGCGGCTGCACGGTGGGGGAGGCATACGAACTGGCGCTGGCCAAGGGGCTGAAGCCGGTCACCATCCAGGATTACGAACACTTGCTCAGGACTTTCGCCGCCTGCCGACGGGCTGGAATCTCATCGTTTATAGGCTGCTGCTGCCGGGCTTTCCTGGCCCGCCGCCACCGTGCTTTTAGCAACTCGGGCCTGGATGGCGTAATCATTGATATAGAGTCAACAACGTGTTACGACCTGGAGATGGAAGAGAAGGCTTACAGAGGTGGCTTCATGAACCAGACCCACCTGCGGCTGGACCTCCTGAAGCAGGTGCTGGCCCTGGTGCCCGGCCGTCGGACGCCGGCTGTTAGCGACATCCCTGAATCCAGGAGGGAATCATCGGGCGGAAAGGCACTTTTGTAGACCCGGACATTAATCGGGTAGTCCGCCTGCACGCAACGACCTTTTCAAATATCTGATGGCTGGTTTCAATTTCGGGGGAGACCGTTGAGGAAAAAGCTTCTGGAAGGCCGCTTGAAAGCGGCTGGATCACAGGACCGCGGGCATGGCCTGTACGGGGAAGGCAGGCGCTCAAACTGCGAGGTGCTGGTCATAGGCGCGGGTCCCGCCGGCGGCGCCGCCGCCCTGGCGGCGGCGCAGGCGGGCGCGGATGTCATCGTCATCGACAGGCGCCAGCGCATCGGCATTCCCGTCAGGTGCGCCGGTTTCCTGCCCGCGGCCGCCATCAGCGCTGCCTCGCTCCCGGACGGCGTTATCTCGCAGAAGATCCGCTCAATGCTGTCAATCACTCCTGACGGACATAGTGAAGAATGCTCCTCGCCCGGATTCATGGTTCGCCGGGAGCGGCTGGACCAGGCGCTGATTGCCGCCGCCTCCGCGGCGGGAGCCCGCGTGTTTACAGGCGTTCGAGCCATATCGCGTGAGCCGGTCCAAAACCTCATTCCTGGCGTCAGGAGTCATGTCAGGGTCGGCTTGGCCGGAGGCTCCCGGCAAATAGAGGCCGGGATCATCATCGGCGCTGACGGCCCCCTTTCGGCAGCCGGTGCATGGACGGGCAATGTCAACAGTGCGTTTCTGACTGCGGCTCAGTGGACTGTCCCGTTGCGCGATGAATCCACCACCATCAGGATTTACTTCGACCGGCGGTTGCCGGGCGGATATGGATGGCTCTTTCCCAGGGGGAAGGAAGCCGTCGCCGGAGTAGGGGTTGAAACCAGATTTGGCGAAAAGCCATCCAGAGCCTTAAAATGGTTCGTCAGCGGACTGGCCGCGGAAGGATTGATACGGAAGCATCCGATTTCCGCCACGGCGGGGCTGATACCAGTCGGGGGCATTCTGGCAAACAGAAGCAAAGAACTGTTGCTGGCCGGCGACGCCGCCGGGCTGTGCCATCCGCTGACCGGCGCCGGTATCGGCCCGGCGCTCCTGTCCGGCAGGCTGGCCGGTGAGGCGGCCGCCGCACATATCCGCGGCAACCCCGGAGCGTTGACGCTTTATTCACGGGAGATCGAATCAATGATGGGGGATGCTTTAAGGGAAGCAACCCTCAACCGGAGGCAGATGTACAGGAATTCCGGGGGCTCCGTTTCGGAATTTTGCGAGACGGTCCGTCAATACTGGTTCGGATTTTCCCGGAACATACTTGATAAAACGTGAAAAAGTCCAATAAAACGAGTCCACATCATCTTAGGATCAGCCTGGCGGCGGCGATGACGCTGGGGCTGAGGCCGGGCGTGTTTTACCGTGACGCCCGTCTTTACTGCTTGAATCTGCTCCTCACATATCCCGAGGCCTGCTACGCTAATTGCTCATACTGCGGCCTGAGAAGGGCCCGGGAAGACCACGGCGGCCGCCCTCCCAGCTTTATCAGAGTGGAATGGCCGGTTTTTTCCCTGGAGGAGATCATAGGCCGGACGAGAGGCCGGCTGAATCTTATCGAGCGTATCTGCGTGTCAATGACCATGCATCCGCGGGCGTATGACGATACCATCTTTCTTGTCCGCCACCTCAGGAAGAAACTGGGTCTGCCGGTCTCCGTGCTGGCTAATCCCAGCACCATGGAGGAAGGATCGATCGAGGATCTCAGCCGGGCGGGAGCGGATATGGTCTCGGTGGCGATCGACGCCGCTACAGCCGGGCTTTTTGACCGGCATCGAGGCGGCGGCGTGGGCGGTCCTCATAAATGGGATCTTTACTGGAGAACCCTGGATGAAGCGGCCCTCATACTGGGCAGGAACAGGGCCGGCTGCCACCTGATAGCCGGTCTGGGAGAGACGGAGCGGGAGATGGTGGGCGCTATCGCCCGGGTGCGCCGGCTGGGCGGCCGCAGCCATCTGTTCTCTTTCTATCCCGAGGAGGGCTCGCTGCTGGCTGAGGCACGGCCATGCTCCGCAAGTCATTTCCGGAGAATACAATTGGCGCGGTTCCTGATAGACTATGATATGGTCGATGCTGGCGTGATGGAGTTCGATGAGTATGGACGCATCACCGGCTATGGACTGGAAGGGGATGTGCTCGACGAACTGGTACGATCCGGCACACCCTTCATGACCAGCGGCTGCCCGGGAAAGAACAGGCAGTGCGCCTGCAACCGGCCTTTTGGAGACGGGCCTCCCGGTGATATCCGCAGCTTTCCGTTCGCTCCGCAAGAGGCCGACATCCGGCAGATAAGAAAGGAATTGGCTACATACCAGGAAACGGTCATGGAGGAAGCCTTCAAATCTTAGGTGGCGGAGCTCTCCCGCCCGTGCAAGCCGCCATCTAGAGTCGTGGCACAAAAACCAAAACAGAAGGAGGAGAAAATGGGAGACATCGATTTAAAAGCCGATGAAGTTCTTGACGTCAAGGGGCTCTGCTGCCCGATGCCGGTCGTCAAAGCAAAGAAAGCCATCGAGGCTCTGGAGTCCGGCAAGGTGTTGGAGATAATCGGCACCGACCCTGGCTCCAAGGGCGACATGCCCGCCTGGGCCAATCGCGCCGGCCATGAATTCCTCGGGTTGACCGAGACAGGGGATGAGTTTCATTTCTTTGTGAAGAAAGGATAGTGACGAACTAAATGGCTACTCGCATGGCTATCATTGCGTCCAAGGGAAGCTTGGACATGGCTTATCCGCCGCTGATTCTGGCGAGCACCGCCGCCGCGCTGGAGATGGAAGTAGGGATCTTCTTCACCTTCTACGGTCTGGACATAGTCAACAAGAAGAAATATGCAAATCTGAAGGTATCGCCGATCGCGAACCCGGCCATGCCGGTGCCTATGCCGAATATGATCGGAATGCTTCCGGGCATGACAGCCATGGCCACGAAGATGATGAAAGGGATGATCAAGAAGACGGATACTCCGACCATCCCTGAGTTCATAAAGACCTGTCATGAGCTGGGTGTGAAGATGTGGCCCTGCCAGCTGACGCTGGACATCATGAACATCAGCGCCGAAGACCTCATCGACGAGGCCGAGAAGAGCTGCGGCGCCGCAATGTTTCTGGACTACGCGGCGGAAGCCGATATTACCTTGTTCATCTAGGCAGGGCAGCCCGGAGGGATACGATTTCAATATTCATTGGGGGCAGATCTTGTTCGGGGGCTCGACCTGTTTATCCACCGTAGATAAGGTCGAGTCCCCGAATGCTTGACGGATTCCTCAATCATCGCGGATGTCTCGCGACCTATTCAGGCTGGCATTTCAGCACCAGGATAGCGACATCGTCGGCCACTCTGCCATCTCCGAAGTTCCGGCAATCATGCCAGAGAGCCGCGGCGAGCTCGGACGCCGTCTTGCCGCGGTTATCGGATACGCAGGCCACAACCCCTTCGATGCCGAATAAATTTTTCTCGCTCCTCGATTCGATAACCCCGTCGGTGTACATCACCAGAGTGGATCCCGGCGCTATGGCAATCGCCTTCTCGGAGAAATGCTGCTCCTCGATAATTCCCAAGGCGGCGTTCTCACCCTGGGGCAACACGGTTATCTCCCCGCCCTGCACGAGTACCGGACCGGGATGGCCGGCGTTGACATAGCGGAACGTTCTCGTTCTTTGATCGAAGCGGGCCAGGAACGCGGTATCGAACTCGCTGTCTTCCAGCTCGTTTGCCAGCACATGATTGAGTCGCCTTGCCACTACCACAGGCGAATTGTCCTCGATCGCAAATCCCCGGAACATCGCCCTGATGCTGGCCGCTTTCGAAGCCGCCCGCAAGCCTTTACCGGAAAAGTCGCTTATGATGAAATGCTGGATAATGCCGTCGATGTCGACCATGTCGTAAAAATCGCCGCCAAGTCTCGCTTCTTTGGTGGCGGAATCGTAGACCGTGGCAATTTCCAGACAGCCAATTTTCTCCGGCACCTGAGGCATGATCTGCTCCTGGATCATCTTGACGATCTCACTCTCCTCGGTGAGCGAACGCCTGACCTCGTAAAAGTAAGCGGTGGCGAGTTCGGCCATCCAGAAATGCCAGAACTCATCGATGACAAGAATCAGATCGATATCAGAAGTCTGCGGCTGCGCGCCCGATTTGATGCCGGTCAGATAGGGCAGGTAGCTTTCTTCGAGGAAATGCACCGAGATGATCAGCGATTCGTAGGCAAACCCTGACTCCGGAAGGGATCTCCCGAACTCAGGAAGCTGGGTTGCCAGATACCGGTCGATGTTGCCCGTCCTCAGCGCTTCAAGAGCGTCATAGAAGAGCGTGGTAAACAACGAGGCCAATTTTTCCCGGGGGATATTCGGCGAGGCTTCATAAGCCAGCTGCCGCTCCACCCAACCGCTGACGATATCCTCGGCATGGGGCGCCAGCCGCCCGGCGATCATTTTTAGCCGGGTGGTCTGTTCAGGCCTGAAGCGTTTACCAGAATCGAAATGGGAGACCATAAACACATTTCCTCGTGCGCTTCCCTGTAATCACGGGAGACCGGAGGATGCCGTGACCGAATGGGTGGTTCTTCATGATGACATTTTTTCAGAGTTCGCGCCAACCTTTATCTAACCCCTAGAACCGGTATGAGATGACAAGCAGCATGGCAAACGCCAGGGAGATGGCGGCCTGCCGCCAGCCTTCCTGCCTTATCCTGCCTCCGGGTCCCAGGGTAGCGATGCTGACACCCGTATAAACAAAAATCGGCAAATAGGCCAGCGCGGAGAGATAAGGCGCCAGGCCAGCCCACAAGGTCAGCACCAGCGCCGGCACCATGAAGGCAAGATAGAACAAGGTCCTGCGCGCCAGCGCCAGCTTTTCCATAAGGGACAGATGCCGCCGGCCGGCCTTCGCCCGCATCTTCATCTTCACGTAATAGACGCTGACACCGAAGTAAAGCGAATTCAGTATCCAGATCCCGGCGGCTCGGTCCAGATCAAGGTCTCCTGCCGCAAGGTAGCAGCCCAGGGGCGCCGCAAAGGTCAGCAGGGCAATGCCCGCAAATTCGCTGAGAGCAGCCCGCTCCCGCCGTTTCAGCGACAGGGCTGTATAGAACAGGAATAGCGCCGCCCCGGCCATTCCCAGCCATGGCAGCCCGCTCAACCCCCGTCCCAGCCAGAGCCAGGCAAATATCGCAACCCCGGGGGCCCCCATCAGGGTAAAACCGGCCACCAGCGCGCCGGATTCGTTACCGAAATCGCCTTGCTTCACCCGGCGCTTGAGCAGCAGCATCAGCGATGGCCGGCCGATATGAATCAGCAGAATCCCGGCAAGCCCGATCAAGGTGTCAGTGGCGGAAAATCCCGCCGCCGCGGCGGCGGCGGTCACGTAAGGAATGACCAGCATGGCCCAGGCGCCATGCTCCTTGGGAAATACGATTCTTATCTTGCTTCTACCTTGAGCCAGCTCTCGATCTCTTTCCGCTCGATAAGCATCAGCCGGATTTTTTCCATCCAGATGTCCTGAAACTCCCGGCGCTCCTCTTTTGATGCCGTGCCGGCCACCACCGCCGGCATCAGCTCCCCGGCACGCCGCCCTTTTTCTTCCGGAAAGGGGATCGCCCAGGGAAAGAACCTGACCAGCACCTCACGCCCGGCTCCGTTTCTCCTGAACAGGACACTGACCGCGCCCGGGTCCGGCTTTTCTGCGGAAAACCTGAGGAGGTCCTTGCGAGTGAAGCTGCCGCCCAGACCCTTGAAACCGGTGGCCGGGGCAGCACCCGTGATGAGGCTGATAACCTGGGCCATGACGCCATAGGAGCCCTCGTCCGGGCCGCCGTAAACCGTCACCGATATGTCCCCCCTGACCGGTGTCTCCCCGGCCGGATACAATCTGCCGATTGCCTCCTGGCAGGACAGATATGCTGCGGTAACGGTTGGACATGAGTGGCCTGCCAGCTTCACGGCATCCACGTAAGAATACTCCAGCAGCGCGCTCTCGCCTGTCACGGCGCCCAGCGTCTCCGCCAGGGGCTCCCTGAGCCGTATGGGCCTTGCCTGATACATAAACTCGCGGAAAGGGCCGTTGCTTGATTCGCCGTTCGCCGGTTCCGCGTTCATGCCGCCCTCTTGATGTGCGCCACCCATTCTCGGGGCCCTCTCTCTCCGGAATGAAAATCAAACTGTCCTTCCCGCTCATGCATAAGCTCGTACCGGAGTGGCCGGGGATCATGATCGTTGACGAGTTCGAGCTCGTCTCCCGGACCCAGGCGGTCCAGAATCTCGAAGATCTTCGGGCGCCTTTCCCATGGCGGCATTTCACGCACGTCCAGCCTTACAGTTTCACCAGCCATGATTCCTCCTGGAAATCGATGTTACGGATATCAATTTATTCTTACCCGAAACCTGTATCCGGGAAAATGATACTGGTCACGCCGCCGAGTTTGCCTGACGTGTTAAAATAAAGCTCTGAAAGAGAACACAAGATCCAGGACAGGCCGATCATGCCTGAAGAAGAGACAAAAAAAATCCTCATCCTGCAGACCAGCGGGGTCAGGCAGCCCCGTCGCACTTATGCGCCGCTTTACATCGCCACCGCCGCGGCCGTCATGGACATGGATGTGACCGTGTGGTTTACCATGGAAGGCGTTTCTCTCCTGGAAAACGGCGTCGCCGAGAATATCGAGCTGGTGGAGGGGAGCGGAGTAACCCTGAAAACCTGGTTTGACCGGGCCCGTGACGCCGGGGTCAGGTTCTTGGCCTGCGCCCAGGCCCTGGAAGGCGAAGAACTCAACATGGCCGACCTTATCGAGGATTGCGATCTGGCCGGAGCCGCCAGCATCGTCGACATGTCCCTGGAGGCCGACCAGGTCTTCTTCTTTTAAAAAGTTGGCCGCATCCGGCGCTTTTCGTTTTTTCCATAACCGCTCGCAATCCTGTTATCACGTCGCTGTGCAAAAAACAGATCCCTCATCGCCTTGCTTCAGGCTTGTCCTAGCGCTAAGCCGGGGGAAGACAGCTGCCTGAGCTGACAGGTGAGTGTACTTCCTAAAAAAGCCTTTCACTGTTGATTGACATATCGGTAAATACCGATTTATAATCCGTGTCGGGTTTTTTTGAATCGTTATGTACCGATTTATTTAATTTTGCCGTTAAATGAAAGGAAGATAGGGCTATCTCGCTGGATCTTTACGAAGCTGTACTAAAAGCGGCCGCTGACCCTGTGCGGGTCCGCATCCTAAAGCTGCTGGAGGGACGCGAACTCTGCGTTTGCCAGCTCATGGAGATACTGGGTCTCTCCCAATCCAACGTCTCCGGACATCTGTCCATTCTGAAAAACACCGGCCTCGCGGTGTGCCGCAGGGATGGCAGATGGGCATACTACTCGCTTCCTGACGCCATGAAAAACAGATACGCGCCGCCGATGCTGGCCCTGCTGCTGGGCTGGCTGGAGGAAGATCCCCAGGTAAGGGCCGACAGGCGCAGACTGGCGGCCCTGGTGGCCGGGAAGTCAAAAAAGTGTGACTAGCCTGTCCGACAGGAAGCAACAGAAGCAGCAGCACCCCGCGATCTGGAGCCTGCCTGCGACTCATCCCTGGGACGCAGCCTCTCGTTCACGGACCGTTTTTTTCTGACGCTGTGGATCCTTCTGGCCATAGCCGTGGCCATCGTCGTATTCGGGCTGGGTCCCGGCCAGGCCTTTGCCGCCGTGATCG